>JAZLCS010000162.1:0-4038 GCA_045614385.1 Acutalibacteraceae bacterium
CAAGGAAGCAGCTCACCTTGCCCGCGAAACTTTCTTATCCGACCCTCCCGTTGTCCGTTCATATGAAAGCTTCGGTGAGATTTTTATTGATTTTCTTGATAAATCACCTTACTCCGACTACCGCAAGGAATTGGAATTAAGCGAAGCCGTTGCACGGATTTTCTGGACAAAAAGCAAAACGAATTACAAAAGCGAATGTTTTATCAGCGAGGATTCTGACGGATTTGTATATAAGGTTGAAACAGACGGAAAACCTTTCTCCTGCAACGTGAGCATAAAAAGGAAGCAGGATGCTTACAGCTCCTGCATAGATTCCGACACAATTATTATGAACGGAAGAATTACATACAGCACTCATCCGAACTACGGTGAGGGCGGTGAAGGTATGTCATTCGGCGCAAAGCTCCGCATTAAAACAGACGGAGAACTTACTGCCGACCACAGCACAATAACGGTTATTGATGCAACATATGTTATTGTCTACGCCGCTTTCGAAACAAATTACAATGTTGACAAATACGATATTGATGAAACCGTTGATTTTAAAAACAAGTTAAATGAAACAATCGAAAGCCTTGTGAATGCAGATTACGAAAAGGTTAAAGATGCTCACATTTTGACTCACAAAAAATGGTTCGGAAATGTTCAGCTTGAACTCGAAAAATCCGAAATCAGCGACCTTACCACAAACCAAAGACTTAAAGAAGTCAGATGGGATGAATTCGACCCCGATTTATACTCTCTTTACTATAATTTCGGCAGATATCTTCTGATTGAAAGCTCGGGCAAAAATGCAAGGCTCCCCGCCAACCTTCAGGGTATCTGGTGTCACGACTTCAATCCACCTTGGGGCAGTGATTTCCACACCAACATAAATCTTCAGATGAATTACTGGCCTGCCGAAAGTGCAAATCTTTCCGAAACTTCTGCGCCTTTCGTTCACTTTATGAAAATGATAAGTTCTTTCGGTGCAGAAACCGCAAAGGAGCTTTTCGGTGCAAGAGGATGGGTTGTTAACCACACCACCGATGCATTCGGAAGAACGGGTGTTCACGACAGCGTTGACTGCGGATTCTTCCCGATGGCAGGCCCGTGGCTCTGCCTCAATCTTTGGGAGCATTACGAATACACCGACAGCAAGGATTATCTTGAAGAAATTTATCCGATTTTAAAAGGTGCCTGTGAGTTTGTTCAGGACTATCTGACGGAAAATGAGAAGGGTCAGCTTATCACTTCTCCCTCCAACTCGCCCGAAAATGAGTTTTATTATATTGACGCAAACGGCAAAAAGCAGGAAAGTATGTTTACCGAAGGCGCAGCAATAGATTTCCAGATTATTTATGCACTTTTCACCCGAACAATTCATGCCTGCAAGGTTCTTGACAAGGATGAAGAATTTTCAAAAGCGATTTATGAAGTTCTGAAAAAGCTTCCTCCTATGGAAATCAGCGAGCGTTACGGAACAATACGCGAATGGATTCGCGACTATGAAGAAACCGACCCCGGGCACCGCCATATTTCCCACCTTTTCGGACTTTTCCCTGCCGACCAGATTAACGAAAGCGACCCCGAAATCTATGAAGCGGCAAAGAGAACCATCGCCAGACGAATTAAAAACGGCGGCGGTTCAACAGGCTGGTCAAGAGCATGGACAATTTGTTTTTATGCCCGACTTAAAGACGGTAACAATGCATATAAACACCTTAAATATCTGCTCGAAAAATGCACCGCAAACAACCTTTTCGACATTCATCCTCCGTTCCAGATTGACGGAAATTTCGGCGGCGTTGCGGCTATTACCGAAATGCTTCTTCAAAGTCACCTCGGTTCTCCCGATAACAGAGTTTCGGAGCTTTTACCTGCTTTGCCTGATGAATGGAGCAAGGGTTCCGTTAATGGCATCAAAGCAAGAGGAAATCTGACTTTTGATATTTCCTGGGAAAACTCTGTTCTTAAAAATGCAACCGTAACTGCAGAGAACAACTGCACTTTAAGAATTAAATTGAATGATAAAACAAGAAACCTCAAGACAAATAAAGCTTATATCATTGAAGATAATTGCCTGAAAATCGAACTTTCGGCAGGTGAAATATTAGAACTCATCAATTGAATAATTAAACTCCTTCGTTCTGCCATAGCGGCATCGAATGAAGGAGTTTAATTTTTTATCCGAATAACTTTTCAACTTGCGAGCCTTTTCTTGCAAAGGCAATAAATTCGTTAATTTCCGTTTTTACGGTATACCAACCCTTTGTGTAGGTATTGCCGTCTTTGGTAAGAATCCACTCACCGTCAGGGATATAAACCTTCTTTTCTGTCTGACCCTTATCAACAATCGGAGCAAAAATGATATCATCACCGAAGAAATACTGACTCTCGAGTGTGTAGCAGATTTCATCATCGGGATAGTGGAAAAACATCGGTCTGATAACGGGATAGCCTTTTTCGGTTGCGGTATCAAACTGTTTCTGTATGTAGGGTCTCAATTTTTCTCGGAGCATAACTATATCTTTGATTATCTCGAAGTTTCTTTCACCGAAGCTCCAGATTTCATTCGGGTCGCCGCTCGGCTCTAAAATGCCCTGCGTTCTTTCGCCGTGTTTCGGACGTGAACCGTGAAGTCGCATAACGGGGCTGAACAGACCGAACTGGAACCAACGGACTATAAGCTCTCTGAAATCGTCGCTTTCAATATCGTTCCCGTAAAAACCGCCGATATCGGTATTCCACCAAGGAATTCCGCACATAGCCATATTCTGTGCAGCCTTCACCTGATGCGAAAGACTCTCAAAAGATGACGGAATATCACCCGACCAGACAAGCGAGCCGAATTTTTGGCTGCCGAAATATCCGCAGCGGGTAAGGGTGATGATATCATCCCTGCCCATTGACTTGAATCCGTCATAAGCCATTTTTGAATAGTAATATGGATAGAGTAGTGCAACCTTATCCGCTCTGCCTTTGTGCCAGATAAGATTATCAAACTGTTCGGGGTGAATTTCAGGCTCTGCTTCATCAAACCAAAGAGCATCAACGCCGTTGTCGATATAATTCTCTTTGAGTCTGCTCCAGACATAATCTCTTGTTGCAGGATTGGTAACATCGATTTCAGCCTGCCAGCCATAGAAATTGAAAACTCTGTCTGAGCCGTGAACGGTACGCATAAGCATGTTTCTGTCCGCCATATGCCAATAGTTTTCGCTGTTTTCATTTATTGTCGGCCAAACGGAAACAATGAGCTTTGTGTTCATTTCGTGAAGCTCGTCAGCCATTGCCTTGGGGTCGGGCCAGTATTTCGGGTCAAATTTATAATCGCCCTGCTCAGTCCAATGAAAATAGTCGCAGATAATTGCCGAGAGAGGTATGCCGAGGTCTTTATATTTTCTCGCAACAGCTAAAAGGTCATCCTGCGTTTCATAGCGAAGCCTGCTCTGCCAGAAACCCGTTGCCCATTCGGGCATCGGAGATGCGTGGCCCGTTAAATCTGCAAGAACACTGCTTGTTTCGGCGGGAGTTCCTGCAATAACGACGTAATCAACGGCGTGACAGCAGTCGCTGTTCCATCGAGTTCTGTTCTTTGAAAGCTCGCAAAGACCCGTTGAAGGCACGTTCCACAAAAAGCCGTAACCGATAGAAGAATAGACGTAAGGAATGGTGCATTTTGCATTGACGTTTCTTATGTCGATAGTTGAGCCTTTGAGGTCGAATTCATTATCCCAACTGTGACCCATACCGAAAAAGTGTTCATTTTCATTCGGTTTGAAAGTTACCCTTGCCGACCACAGACCGCTGCCCTTGTTTTCATAGTGGCGGAAGCCGTCTTCAAAAGTCAGTTCGGGCTTTTCAACAAGAATTTCTTTGCCGTCAGAATAAAATACCACCCTGCCGCTCGTGCCAATCATAACCTTCAGTCTGCCGCAGGTCATGGTTGCCCAGGTTTCGTTGTTTTCGATAACAGCATCAACAGTTTGAGGCATAAGGTTATAATCTTCGTCAATCACCTTGCAATCAGGAAATCCCTGAAAACGGATTGCGTTT
>JAZLCS010000163.1:0-7831 GCA_045614385.1 Acutalibacteraceae bacterium
GGGCTTCGGACCGATTATATTGGGAATAGTGTTTTTTATTCTTTCGAAAACACTTGATGATTTTTATGTCAGCGGCGGACAGATTCTTCTCGGAATAATTTCGACTTATATTCTTGCTTTTGTTCAGTCGGGCGCAAGTGTTTTCAATCAGATTGAACATTGGTCTTTGCCGAAATCATTGCTCTGTCATTTTGCGATGCTTTATGCTGTTTATGTTTTATGCTATGTTCTTAATTCATGGATTCCGTTTGAATGGGGAGTTATAGCATTGTTTACTGCGATTTTTGCCGTATTATATTTTGTAATATGGTTTACGGTATATTTTATCGCTAAGGCAACAAGCAAAAAGCTTAATTCCACTATTAAATGAATCTGAAAGTAATTGGCTGAGAAGTTAAAAAGACAAGACGAAGGGCGGTCAACCATCGTCTTGTCTTTTTTTAAAAATCGGAATTTACTGAATCATATCCGCTCAGTCAGCCAATTCTTTTTCTATTAATTCTGCAATGCCCGGGGTCACATAATCCGCAAGCTTTTTAACGGCGTCAACACCGTTTTCCATTGCGTAGGATTTGAATTCTCTTATCATATCGCTGTCATTTATGTTGTCCCCGACTGCAATAATATCATCATATTCTGCGCCGAGATATTCCATAAGTATATATAATCCCTTTGCTTTGTTCATGTCGACTCTTACAATATCAATACAGATGCCGTTCTGCAAGGGGTTAAGCATGTTTCCGAAATGTTCTTTGATGCAGTCCGTCACAGCCGCCGCTGTTTCAAAATCAGGAAGGGCAGTGCTGATTTGATTGAAATACGGTATGTCCGGCATGGTTTTCAAAGTGTATTCATCTGTTTCTTTGCAATCCTTTGAATCGGCGCGAACATTGCAAGAAAAGCTTGTTTGAATATCTCCCCAAGGGCAGCCTTTTTCAAACATGAGCTTCAGCAGAGGCACTGCAAGGCTACCGTCGCATCTGATGTCGGAAATAACCGTACCGTCTGTTTTCATAATAACCGCGCCGTTGTTTGCAATAAGATAATCGCAAGGAAACTGCTTTTCATTATATATTTTTAAAACATTTTCAGGCCCTCTGCCGCTTATCAGAGCAAATATATTACCTTTTTTGCGCCAATTTTCAAGCGCTTTTTTCTTTTTGTCGTCGATTCCGTTGTGGTTCAGAGTTCCGTCGTAATCGCTGCCGATTATTTTCATAAAAATCACATCCGATATTTAATTGTTTTAAATCCGTTGCCTCAGTTTCATTTTTGCTCAGCAAAATTTCTGAGCTTGCTGCCTGCCATGCGGTATATGGTCCAGTCATCAAGCGGTTTTGCGCCGAGTGAAAGATAAAAGTCAATACTTGGCTTGTTCCAATCCAGGCAGCACCATTCAAGTCTTCCGCAATCACGTTCAACGGTGATTTGTGCAAGCTTTCTGAGAAGTGCTTTTCCGTAGCCTTTGCCTCTGTATTCGGGCAGCACAAACAAATCCTCGAGATAAATTCCCGCTTTGCCGAGAAATGTTGAAAAGTTATGAAAGAAAAGCGCAAAGCCGACTTCTGCACCGTTTTCAACAGCAAAAATGACCTCCGCTTTTTTCTTTTCAAATATCCATTCACGAAGCAATTCGGGAGTGGCAACAACATCGTCAATCATATTTTCGTATTTTGCAAGCTCTTTTATAAAATCAAGAATAGTTATAGTATCTTTTTCTGTTGCAAATCTGATTTCCATAATCTGTCTCCTGAAATAATGATATGATGTATTATATCATTAAAAGTTTTTGCTTGCAACAATATAAAAATATTTGACTTTTCGGCTGTGTTAATGTACGATAATATAAACTTCAGGAAGGATGATGTCATAATGCTTTCTTTTAAAAATCAAATGATTACAAAGATTGGAGTGCCGCTTTTCAAGTGCCCCATACTTCCTTTTATTCATATTTTCAAATTAACCAATATGGCTAAAAAACGTATTTCACTCAGCGAAAACGGTATCGGCACAAAAGATGACCCTGTTTATCTTACCGCTCACAGAGGTGCTTGGGCAGATGCTCCTCAGAACAGTTTGCCCGCTTTTAAAAAATCTGTTGAACTCGGCTATTATACTGCCGAATGTGATATTAGACTTACAAAGGATAATAAATGGGTTGTTCTTCATAACGATACCGTTGATTCTCTTTTCTGCCAGAAGGGTAAAATTGAGGATATTGCTTATGATGAAGTCAGAACCTTCACATACAAAAGCGGTCCTGATTTCTGGAAATATGGGAACCTTAAAATCTGCTCGTTTGAAGAATATCTTGATGTGTTTGTGGGTACGAACACCCGCCCGCAGATTGAAATCAAAACCGAAACCTATGATAAGCTTCACACTGTTGTTGATGCCGTAAAAGAAAAAGGTCTTGAAAAAAGCGCGATAGTTATTTCGTTTGACCTTGAGCAGCTTAAAGTGATTAATAAGCTTGCCCCTGAAATTGAGCTCTGGTATCTCATCGATGAAATAACCGGCGAAAACATTGCCCAAGCGCAGGCAATCGGGCCGAATGTCTGGCTTTCACCCAACTATGACAGAAACAATGCAGAAACGATAAAGCTTGCTCTTGATGCGGGGATAGGTGTTTCTTTCTGGACTGTTAATACGGTTGAAAAAGCAAAAAAACTTTATGACCTTGGTGTCAGATACATTGAAAGTGACATACTTTGCAAATAAGAAAAAATGCGGAGCAGGTGCAAAAAACTTGCTCTGCTTTTCCTTTTGATATTGACTTTTGTTTTAAATATGATATACTGAATAGAGTAACTTATGAAAGGGTTTGACCATGAGCTTTACCGTTAAAAACTGTAAAATAAACGGACAGGGCAATCCTGTTGATATAAGTGTTTCAGGCGGCGTCTTCGGCGGTGCCTCCGATACCGTTTTTAAATTTAATAATTGTGCTGTTTTTCCGGGCTTTATTGATGTTCATGTTCATCTTAGAGAGCCCGGATTTTCTTATAAAGAAACAATTGAAACCGGTTCAAAAGCATGTGCAAGGGGCGGATACACAACTGTTTGCTCAATGCCGAATCTTAACCCCGTTCCCGACAGCTTGGAGCATCTTGATGAGCAGCTTGAACTGATAAAAAAGGATGCTGTAATCAGTGTTTTGCCCTATGGCTCGATAACCGTCGGGCAGAACGGCAAAGAGCTTTCCGATATGGAAGCCATGTCGCCATATGTCTGCGCTTTTTCGGATGACGGTAAGGGCGTTCAGAGCGATGAAATGATGAAAGCGGCAATGCTCAAAGCAAAGTCGTTCGGTAAAATGATCGTTGCTCATTGCGAAGATAATTCGTTACTTAACGGCGGATATATTCATCTCGGTAATTATGCGGCTGAACACGGTCACAGAGGAATCTGCTCCGAAAGCGAATGGAGACCAATTGAACGCGACCTTAAGCTTGCTGAAGAAACGGGCTGCGCATATCATGTCTGCCACATTTCAACCAAAGAAAGCGTTGAGCTTATAAGAAAGGCAAAAGCGGCGGGTGTTGACGTAACGTGCGAAACCGCTCCGCACTACCTGATTTTGAGTGACAAGGATTTGCAGGAGCACGGCAGATTCAAAATGAATCCTCCTTTGCGTGACGAAAGCGACAGGCTTGCTCTTATCGAAGGCATAATCGACGGCACGATTGACATGATTGCAACCGACCATGCGCCTCATTCTGCCGAAGAAAAGGGCAGGGGTCTTGAAAAGAGCGCAATGGGCATTGTCGGAATCGAAACCGCATTCCCTCTGCTCTATACATATCTCGTAAAAACAAACATTATCACACTCGATAAATTAATCGAGCTTATGAGCATAAATCCCGCAAAGCGTTTTGGTTTTGACTGCGGACTTAATGACGGAAAGCCTGCAAACTTCACTGTTTTTGACTTGGACAGTAAATATACAATTAATCCCGATGATTTCCTTTCAAAAGGAAAGGCAACTCCGTTTGAAGGCTGTGAAGTTTTCGGTGAATGCCTCATGACAGTCTGCGACGGGGAAATTGCATATCAAAAAGGAGAGGTAAAATGAACAGAGGATATTACACAATCATCTCCAACAAACCTTTGACCAAGGATATTTATGAAATGAAGCTTGAGGGCGATACCTCGCATATAACAGCACCCGGTCAGTTCATCAATATTCTGCTTGACGGGTTTTATCTTCGCAGACCAATTTCAATCTGCGACTATGATGATAAAACAATAACAATAATATATAAGGTTGTGGGCCATGGCACGGAAACAATGGCAACGCTCGAAGCGGGCGAAAAGCTTGACATTCTCTGCGGTCTCGGCAACGGATTCGACACTTCCAAGTGCAACGGAAAGGCCGTTCTTATCGGCGGCGGTGTCGGTGTACCTCCGATGTATAATCTCTGCAAAAAGCTTATTGCAGAGGGCAAGCATGTAACCGTTATTCTCGGCTTTAACACAAAAGATGAAATCTTTTATAAAGAGGAATTTGAAGCACTCGGCGCAAAGGTTTATGTTTCAACCGTTGACGGTTCATACGGCACAAAAGGCTTCGTAACCGATGTTCTCAAAGACCTTGAATATGATTATTTCTTCACCTGCGGTCCTATGCCGATGTTCAGAGCGATTGAAAAAATCGCCGCAACAAGCGGTCAGTACAGCTTTGAGGAAAGAATGGGCTGCGGTTTCGGTGCGTGCATGGGTTGCTCATGCAAAACAAAATATGGCTATAAGAGAATCTGCAGGGACGGCCCCGTGCTTGAAAGGGAGGAGATAATATGGTAAACACAAAGGTTAATCTTTGCGGCATAGAGCTTGATAATCCGATTATTCCCGCATCAGGCACCTTCGGCTTCGGCTATGAATTCGCAGAGCTTTACGATATCAACTGCCTCGGAACATTTTCGTTCAAGGGCACAACAAAAGACCCTCGTTTCGGCAACCCCACTCCCAGAATCGCAGAATGCGAAAGGGGTATGATTAACGCCGTCGGTCTTCAGAATCCCGGTGTTGAAAAGGTTATTTCGGAAGAACTTCCCAGACTTGCAAAATGCTTTTCAAAGCCTGTTATGGCAAACGTAAGCGGTTTTGCAATCGAAGATTATGCCTATACTTGTGAAAAACTCGATAAAGAAGAGCAGGTAGGCTGGCTTGAGGTTAACGTGAGCTGCCCCAACGTTCACGGCGGCGGCATGAGCTTCGGCACTTCGCCTGAAGCTGCGGCAGAGGTAACAAAAGCCGTTAAGGCGGTAACATCAAAACCCGTTATAATCAAGCTTTCGCCCAATGTTACCGATATTGTTTCAATCGCAAAGGCTTGCGAGGAAGCGGGCGCAGACGGCATCAGCCTCATTAACACGCTTCTCGGTATGAGAATAGATTTAAAAACCGGCAAGCCTGTTATTGCCAACAAAATGGGCGGTTTTTCGGGCCCGGCAATAAAGCCCGTCGGCATCAGAATGGTTTATCAGGTAAGCAACGCGGTCAGCATTCCCGTTATCGGTATGGGCGGTGTTGAAACTGCAGAGGATGTTATTGAATATATAATGGCGGGCGCAACGGCTGTTGAAGTCGGCGCGGCAAACCTTGTAAATCCCTATGTCTGCAAGGAAATTATTGATGAACTTCCCGCAGTCATGGAAAAATACGGTATTAAAAATTTAAATGATATAAAAGGATGTGCACACAATGGGTAAAGACGTAATCATCGCTTGCGATTTCAGCAGCAAGCAGGCAGTAATGGATTTTCTGGACAAGTTCACCGAGGAAAAGCCCTATGTTAAAATCGGTATGGAGCTTTTCTATGCAGAGGGCCCCTCAATCGTTAAAGAAATCAAGGAAAGAGGTCACAAGATTTTTCTTGACCTGAAGCTTTGTGATATACCCAATACGGTTAAAAAGGCAATGAGCGTTCTGAGCAATCTTGATGTTGACATGACAAACCTTCACGCCAGCGGCACAATTGAAATGATGCAGGCGGCTATCGAAGGTCTCACAAAGCCCGACGGCACAAGACCTCTGCTTATTGCCGTTACTCAGCTTACCTCAACAAGTGAGGAAAGAATGAGAGAGCAGCTTCTTATCGATAAGCCCCTTGACGAGGTAGTTATGCACTATGCTTCAAATGCCGAAAAAGCAGGCCTTGACGGCGTTGTTTGTTCGCCCCTTGAAGCCGGCAAGGTTCATGACCGCTGCGGCGCAAAGTTTCTGACGGTTACCCCCGGCGTTCGTTTTGCAGACGGCGATATCGGTGACCAGGTAAGAGTAACAACCCCTGCAAAGGCAAAAGAACTCGGCTCGGATTATATAGTTGTCGGCAGACCCATCACAGCCGCGGAAGACCCCGTTGCGGCTTACAGAAGATGTGTTGCAGAGTTCGTTGGTTAATTATTACTTAGGAGGATTTATATAATGCAGAAACTTATTGCAAAGGATTTACTTTCCATCAAAGCTGTCTTTCTTCGCCCCGAAGAGCCCTTCACATGGGCAAGCGGCATCAAAAGCCCCATTTACTGCGACAACAGACTGACTCTTACCGCTCCCGAAGTCCGTACGGATGTTGAGAAAGGTCTTGCAACAATCGTAAAAGAACACTATCCCGAAGCGGAGGTGCTTATGGGCACTTCAACCGCAGGTATTGCTCATGCGGCCATCACTGCTCACATGCTTGACATGCCCATGGGTTATGTTCGTTCAGGTGCTAAAGACCACGGCAGAGGCAACCAGATTGAAGGCAAGCTTGAAAAGGGTCAGAAGGTTGTTGTTATCGAAGACCTTATTTCAACAGGCGGCAGCGTTATCGAAGTTGTTGAAGCTCTCCGCGATGCAGGTGCAGAGGTTCTCGGCATTGCAAGCATCTTTACCTACGGCATGAAAAAGGGACTTGACAGACTTGAGGCAGCCAACGTTAAAAACGTAAGCCTTACCAATCTGGATGTTATTGCAGAAGTTGCAGCCGAAACAGGTTATATCAAGCCTGAGGATGTTGCCCGTCTTATAGCTTTCAGAAATAACCCCTCCGATGAAAGCTGGATAGGGGGAGCAAAATGAGAAGTCTTATAGACATTCTTTCGCTCTCTCTTGATGAAATCGACGAGCTTATTGCCGTTGCGGAGGATATAATCGCAAATCCCGAAAAGTACAGAGAAAAGTGCCGTTATAAAAAGCTTGCTACGCTTTTCTTTGAGCCTTCAACAAGAACAAGGCTCAGCTTTGAAGCTGCCATGCATGAGCTTGGCGGGCAGGTTCTCGGTTTTTCGGAAGCGAATTCTTCGTCTGCCGCTAAAGGTGAAAGCGTTGCCGATACGGCAAGGACAGTCAGTTGCTATGCCGATATCATCGCCATGCGCCACCCCAAAGAAGGTGCGCCTCTTGTTGCATCAATGGCTTCAAGTGTGCCCATTATCAACGCAGGCGACGGCGGACATAATCACCCCACGCAGACTCTTACCGACCTTCTTACCATCAAGCGTGAAAAGGGTAGGCTCAACAACCTGACAGTCGGATTCTGCGGAGACCTTAAATTCGGCAGAACCGTTCATTCGCTCATTGAAGCTCTTTCGAGATATACGGGTATAAGGCTTGTGCTTATCTCTCCTGAAGAGCTTAAAGTTCCCGGTTATCTTAAAAAGGATACAATAGAAGCCAAGGGAATGGATTATGTTGAAACAACAAACCTTGAGGACGTAATGCCTGAGCTTGATATTCTTTATATGACCCGCGTTCAGAGAGAACGCTTCTTCAACGAGGAGGATTATCTGAGACTCAAGGACAGCTATATTCTCACTCCCAAAAAGCTTGAAAACGCAAAGAG
>JAZLCS010000164.1:0-1859 GCA_045614385.1 Acutalibacteraceae bacterium
TCAAATGCCAATTTTTTCACCCCTTTATATTAGAGTGGCGGGAGTAATCCGAACTGTGTTTTTTATCGGATGATTTCCGCCTTTTCTTCGTTAAAATACTCGCAAATCCGTCAAGGATTTGCTCCGTTTTGTGCCTCGACAAGCCAAAAATTCTCACGATAAAAAATCTTCGACCTGAAAGCGGAGAATTTTAAAATGATTTTTGGCGGTTGAGTGGCAGGAAGGCTGACGCCTTTCAATCACGAAACGCCGAAAAGCGTTGAAAAGACTCGCTTTCAGGCATAGTTCGGATTGCTCCCATCACTCTAAACGGAGCGGCTGAAAACCGCTCCGTTTTTATGTTCATATTGCCATTATAAAATTCATCATCAGCGCACCGATAACTCCCGGCAAACCGAGAATTGCAAACGCGGCCATGCTGTACCAATTGACGGCTATTGTAACACCGGTAACAAGCCCGACAAGATTAACCGCAAACATTGCCGCTAATCCCTGAAAGGCAGAAAGAACAAAACTTATGCCGCCCTTTTCGCTTTTAATCATCCACCACAAAACACAAACCGCGCAGACGGCTGCCGCTGCAATAAAAAACCAATTCATCAGATAACCTCCCTGCCGAAAACAGAGATTTCAGCGCATTCAAGCCCCGTTTCCTTTGCCTGTTTCAGCAGATATCGGTAAAGAGCCTTGAGCGATTGAATTTCATATATTATTGAATCAAGCAGGTCTTCATTGCTTTCATTTTCAAAACGGCTGTAGGCACTCTGAAGCTTTTGAGAAGTGTCTCTGATTTGTGTTAAAAGGCTGTCATATGCAGGCGGTTCGGGTCTTCTTATCTTTTCGTAATAAAAAATCTTTGCGGATTTAAAATATTTTTCCATATTTTTTGTCCTCCCGTAAATATCCTATGGAAATTGTTGGACAAATATGATAGAATAATACAGAATAGAGCAAAATTTATTGGAGGATTAATTTTATGAGCATATATCCGATGAAACTTATCCCCTTTGTTTCCGAAACAATCTGGGGCGGCAAAAAGCTGATTGAAGAATACGGAGTCATAACCGAAAAGAAAAACGCCGCCGAGGGCTGGATGCTTTCCTGTCATGAGGCAGGCGCAAGCACGGTCGAAAACGGAGAGTTTGCAGGCATTTCTCTTGCTGATATCGCAAAAAAACATCCCGAGCTTTGCGGCGAAAACGCAAAGAATTTTGAGGATTTCCCCATCCTGATTAAATTCATCGATGCCATGGATAATCTTTCCGTTCAGGTTCATCCCACAAAGGAATATTGCGAAAAAACGGGTAAGGGGCAGAGCAAAACCGAATGTTGGTATATCATTGACTGCGAAGAAGATGCGCACCTTATTCTCGGCTTCAAAGATGAAATCAGCCCCGAAGAATTCAAGTCCGCTATTGAAAACGGTACTCTGACCGATTATGTTGCAAAAGTGCCTGTTAAAAAGGGTGATTTCTTCTTTATCGAATCGGGTACTCTTCACGCTATATGTAAAGGCATTTTACTTGCCGAAGTGCAGGAAAGCTCCAACACAACTTACAGAATATTCGATTATAACAGAGTCGGCGCAGACGGAAAGCCCCGCGAGCTCCATGTCGCTGACGGAGTTGCCGTTACAAAGCTTGAAAAATATTCTCAGCCCGACCTTTGTAAAGGCGAAGAACTTTACAATGATGCAAGAAAACTCCTTGCCGACTGTCCTCTTTTCAAAGTGTGGAAACTTGATACGAACGGCGAAACTGCCGCTAAGGCAGATGAAAGCTCTTTCGTTTCTCTGCTCATAATGGCAGGCGAAGGCTCACTTGAATGTTGCGGAGAAGCCCTTCCTCTGAAAAAGGGTG
>JAZLCS010000165.1:0-3663 GCA_045614385.1 Acutalibacteraceae bacterium
CTTGGTTTTATTGATTATTTCGGCGGTTTCTGCGGGAAGGTGATAATGCTCCGAATGCATATGATGGTCTTCGATATCGTCAGCCTTAACGGGTCTGAACGTGCCGAGACCGACATGCAAAGTAACAAAGCCGATTTCAACACCCCTATCCCTTATTTTCTGCATAAGTTCGGGAGTGAAATGAAGCCCCGCAGTCGGAGCTGCTGCGCTGCCCTCTTCTTTAGCATAAACGGTCTGATATCTGTTTTTATCTTCAAGTTTTTCGGTTATATAATGCGGCAGCGGCATCTCTCCGATTTTATCAATCACTTCGAAAAAATTGCCTTCAAAACCGAATTTTGCAATGCGGTTGCCGTCGGGGAGCACTTCAATAACCTCGGCCGTAAGGCTGCCGTCTCCGAAAGTAAATTTGTGACCGATTCTCGCCTTTTTGCCCGGACCGGTTATAACCTCCCAAGTATCATAGCTTTTCTGATTGAGCAAAAGGAACTCAACAACCGAGCCCGTGTCAATTCTTGAGCCGTACATCCTCGCGGGAAGAACCTTTGTGTTATTCAGAATAAGGCAGTCACCGGGTCTGAAACAATCAATAACATCTCTGAAAACCCTGTGTGAAATTTCGCCTGTTTTTTTGTTCATAGCGAGCAATCTCGAGCTGTCCCGAGGCTCAACGGGAGTCTGCGCTATAAGTTCCTGTGGTAAATCGTAGTAAAAATCGCTTCTTTTCATTCAAAATCCTCAAATTATTCTCAAAAATTCCAATATATTTGTATAAATATTTATTTGACTTAACACTGCATTCTGTGATATCATCATAATATTATAATAAGTATTTGTCAAGGTTCTTATTGGCCAAAAATTTATCGTGAGATTTTCTGAAAAGAGGTAAAATATTATGAAGAATTACAAAGTCGGTATCGTAGGCGCAACCGGTATGGTTGGTCAGCGTTTCATGACGCTGCTTGAAAACCATCCCTGGTTTGAAGTTGTTGCTCTTGCAGCAAGTCCTCGTTCGGCAGGAAAAACATATAAAGACGCAGTCGGCACAAAATGGTGCATGGCAACCGACATCCCCGTAGAAATGGCAGACATGATTGTTATGGACGCAACTGCCGATATCGAAAAGATTTCAGCAAGCGTTGATTTCATTTTCTGCGCTGTTGATATGAAAAAGGATGAAATAAAAGCTCTTGAAGAAGCTTATGCCAAGGCTGAATGCCCCGTTGTTTCAAACAACAGCGCTCACAGAGGCACAGCCGATGTTCCCATGATTGTTCCCGAGCTTAACAGCGAACATGCAAAAATCATTGATTCTCAGAAAAAGAGACTCGGCACAAAGAGAGGATTTATTTCGGTTAAATCAAACTGCTCACTTCAGAGCTATGTTCCCGCTCTCTTCCCCCTCAACAAATTCGGCGTTAAGGATGTTCTTGTTTGCACATATCAAGCAATTTCAGGCGCAGGCAAAACCTTTGACACATGGCCCGAGATGGTTGACAATGTTATCCCCTACATCGGCGGCGAAGAAGAAAAATCAGAGCAGGAGCCCCTTAAGATTTGGGGCAAGGTTGAAGGCGACAAAATCGTTAACGCAACTTCACCCAACTTTACCGCTCAGTGCCTTCGCGTTCCCGCTTCAGACGGCCACATGGCTGCGGTTTTCGTAAGATTTGAAAACAAGCCTTCAATGGACGAAATGAAAGAAATCTGGAAAAACTTCAAGGGTTATCCTCAGGAAGCCGAGCTTCCCAGCGCACCCAAGCAGTTCCTTAACTATTTTGAAGAGGATAACATGCCCCAGACAAAGCTCCAGAGAAACCTTGAAAACGGCATGGCTGTTTCAATAGGACGTCTCAGAGAAGACACTCAGTATGATTATAAATTCGTTTGCCTTTCTCACAACACTCTCAGAGGCGCAGCAGGCGGCGCGGTTCTTATGGCTGAGCAGCTTTGCGCACAGGGTTATATCGATTCAAAGTTTTGATTTTTCAGAAGGAGTCAATTATGAAAAAGACTGTTTTCACCGGAGCTGGCGTTGCAATCGTCACTCCGTTCACTGAAGATAACAAGGTAAATTATGACAAGCTTGCAGATCTTCTTGAATTTCAGATTGCCAACAAAACAGATGCAATAATTATCTGCGGCACTACCGGCGAAGGTTCAACTCTTGACCATGATGAGCATTCCGAAGCCATCAGATTCACCGTTGACGTTGTCAACAAAAGAATCCCCGTTATTGCAGGCACGGGAAGCAACGACACAAACTATGCCGTCAAGCTTTCAAACGAAGCAGAAAAAGCAGGCGTTGACGCACTTCTTTCGGTTACTCCTTATTACAACAAAACCTCTCAGAGAGGCCTTGTTCAGCATTTCAAATACATTGCAGACAATGTTAGCGTGCCCGTTATTCTTTATAACGTGCCTTCAAGAACCGGCGTTAACATTTTACCCGAAACTTATTTTGAGCTTTCTCACCATGAAAGAATCGTCGGCACAAAAGAGGCAAACGGTGATATTTCCTCGATTGCAAAAACAATTTCTCTCTGCGGTGAAGATTTCTCGGTTTATTCGGGTAACGACGACCAGGTAACTGCACTTATGTCGCTCGGCGGCAAAGGCTCGATTTCCGTTCTGTCAAACATTCTTCCCGAAGTTGCTCATAATATCCCCGCAAAATATCTTGAAGGCGACCACGCCGAAAGTGCAAGGCTCCAGCTAAGATATCTTGACCTTTGCAACGCTCTTTTCAGCGATGTTAACCCCATCCCCGTTAAGGAAGCAATGAACATGATGGGCATGAATGTCGGCAATTGCAGACTTCCTCTTTATCAGATGACAGAGCCTGCAAAAGAAACTCTCAGAAAGACTCTTGCAAGATACGGACTTGTTTAAAATTCATAATCAGAGGTAATTTAAAATGGCAGGAATTTTATTAAGCGGTTGCAACGGCAAAATGGGCAGAGCCGTAACACTCAGCATTGCTGAAACCGATGGATGCGAAATAACGGCAGGCATCGATGTTTTTGATGAAGTCCGTTACGGTTATCCGGTTTTCTCATCCCCTGCTCATATAAGTAATGAAATCATCAGCAATATTGATGTTATAATCGATTTTTCAAATCCGGCTGCGCTTGCAGGTCTTCTTGAGTTTGCGGTTGCTAATTCAATACCTGCTGTTATCTGCACAACAGGGCTTAACGATGCTCAGATTAATCTTATCAAAGCGGCTGCAAAAAAAATTCCTGTTTTCTTCAGCGCAAACATGTCGCTCGGCGTTAATCTTGTTTGTGAGCTTGCAAAAAAGGCGGCAAAGGTGCTCGGCGATGCTTTTGATATTGAAATTGTTGAAATGCATCACAATCAGAAAATTGATGCACCCAGCGGCACGGCACTCATGATTGCCGACTCAATCAAAAGTGAGCTTGATGACACTGTTAAATATGAATATGACCGCCACTCCAAGCGCGAAAAGCGCACAAAGAAAGAAATCGGAATTCATGCCGTCAGAGGCGGAACGATTACGGGCGAGCATGAAGTGATTTTTGCAGGCCATGATGAAATCATTAAGATTTCTCATTCTGCAAGAAGCAAAGAGCTTTTTGCAACCGGAGCAATAAATGCGGCAATATTTATCTGCGGAAAACCTGCTGGACTTTATAATAT
>JAZLCS010000166.1:0-2912 GCA_045614385.1 Acutalibacteraceae bacterium
AACAAAATCTTTACTGAATACAGGCGCAAAACGATCTTCAACCGTCATGTCGGCGCAAATCCATTTACCTTTAAAAACATGTTCGTTATTCATAATTCACCTCGTGCTTTTGTTTGCTTTTTACGCACAATTGAAAAAAGCACCGACAAAGTCGATGCTTTTTGGTGGAAGAGGGTGGATTCGAACCACCGAAGTCGTTGTCGGCAGATTTACAGTCTGCTCCCTTTGCCCGCTCGGGAACTCTTCCATATTAAATTGGAGCTGGTGGACGGACTCGAACCCCCGACCTGCTGCTTACAAATCAGCTGCTCTACCAACTGAGCTACACCAGCGTGGAACGCTCGATTAATATATCACAAAATTCCATACAAGTCAAGCCTTTTTTTGAAATTTTTTAAATTATTTTTTTGTTCTTCTTTTTGTTTCATTTTACGGAAAATCTTGACTAATACAATATTTATATGATATTATTAATACATTATGAATTTAGGAGTGAGAAACCTTGGATTTCAAAGAAAGTACCTTTATGTATGTGCTCGCTCTCGGCGTAGTTGCATTCGTAACTCTCCAGTCTGTTTTCTTTATCGTTAAATCATGGAAACACGCTAAAGAACTCGGCATCGACAAAGAAAAGCTTAAAAACACAGTCGTTTCCAGTATTCTTTTTACCGTTGCCCCTGCAATTTCAATTCTCGCAACGGTTATTGTTCTGGCAAACGCACTCGGTATTGTTCTTCCCTGGATAAGACTTACCGTTATCGGCAACCTTGCCTATGAAACAACCGCTGCGCAGACTGCTGTTGAAGCAATGGGCGGCACTCTCACAAGTGCAATCACGGACTATCAACAGTTTTCAACCGTTGCATGGGCGATGACAATCGGCAGCATTGCTCCTCTTCTTATGCTTCCTTTCGTTTGCAAGAAGCTTCAGAAAAAAATCGGTAACGCTGTCAACAAAAGCGAAAGCGCTGCAAAGCTCGGCGATGCAATCTCCGCAGCAGCGTTCATCGGCATTATTTCCGCTTTCATTGCAAGAGCAATTGCCGGCACAACCTCTGACGGCGTCGGCAATGCAGGCTTCATGTCAATTGCGGTTCTTATCGTTGCAATGGTTGTAATGGTTATTCTTGAATCAATCTGCAAAAAGTGGAATCTCGAAAAGCTCCGTCCGTTCACAATGCCTATAGCAATGTTTATCGGCATGGGTGCGGCAATGCTCTTTGAAGCGGTTCTTCCCGCAGACATCGTTAATTTTGTTTGGAGATAACAGAAAGGAGAGAATGAATTATGCAGAAAAATTATTTTGACAGAGTTCACAGATGGGGCATCCTCTGGAACATCGGCGCATTGCTCATGCTCCTTTCAATCCCCGTTGCTGTTTCGGTTTATTTCAATGCATGGCCCGAACTCAGCGTTCTCTGGAGCGTTCTGAGCAAGCTCATGCTTCTTTATTGGGTAACCGCAGTTATCGAGGTTATTACCTATGTTCCGATGCTTGGTGCAGGCGGTACATACCTCAGCTTTGTAACGGGTAACATCACAAACCTCAAGCTTCCCGTCGGACTTGCAGCTATGGAAAATGCAAAGGTAAGAGCAAACACAGAAGAAGGCGAAGTTATTTCAACAATTGCAATCGGTGTTTCTTCAATCACAACAACCGTTATTATTGCTGTCGGAGTGCTTGCTTTCTCACCTGTTCTTCCTCTTATCACAGCTGAAGGCTCAGCATTCAAGCCTGCATTTGAATGGGTTCTTCCCGCACTTTTCGGTTCACTCGGTGCAAGCTATTTTGCAAAGCATTGGAAGCTCGTTCCTCTGCCCGTCATAGTTGGCGTTATCGTTCTTATCTTCTCCCCCACAATGGGTGTCGGCACCCTTATGTTCGTAACAATCGTTGCGGCTGTCGGCGGCGCATTCGCTCTTTATAAGGCAAAGAAATTATAATGCCGAAAATTTGATATTTGTTGTGCAAAATTACACTTGATATCGGATAAGTTTTGGTATAATATATTATAGGTTTAAAATTATCATCTCTTTTGAAAGGAGAAATTCAAAATGATTAACTATTCACGCGAAGTACAGGAAATGTGCTGCGTAGCCAAGGGCCCCAACCACGGCCCCGCACCCATCCCCGAAGAGGGTAAGTGGGTCAAGGCTTACGAAATCAAGGATATTTCCGCTTTCACACACGGTGTTGGCTGGTGTGCTCCTCAGCAGGGTGCCTGCAAGCTTTCACTCAATGTTAAAGAAGGCATCATCGAAGAAGCTCTTGTTGAAACAATCGGCTGCTCCGGTATGACTCACTCAGCTGCTATGGCTGCTGAAATTCTTCCCGGCAAGACCCTTCTCGAAGCTCTCAACACAGACCTTGTTTGTGATGCTATCAACACAGCTATGAGAGAGCTCTTCCTTCAGATTGTTTACGGCCGCTCACAGTCCGCTTTCTCGGATGACGGTCTTTCAGTCGGTGCAGGCCTTGAAGACCTTGGTAAGGGTCTCCGCTCACAGGTTGGTACAATGTACGGCACAAAGGTTAAGGGCGTTCGTTATCTTGAAATGGCTGAAGGCTATGTTACAAGACTTGCTCTTGACGAAGACAATCAGGTTATCGGCTATGAATTCGTTTCACTCGGCAAGATGACTGACTTCATCAAAAAGGGCGATACACCCAACGACGCATACAATAAGGCAATCGGTACTTACGGCAGATTTGCAGATGCTGCCAAGTACATTGATCCCAGAAAAGAATAATTGCAGGAGGAGGAAAATATAATGGCATTATTTGAAAGCTACGAAAGACGTATTGACCAGATCAATGCATGTCTTAAAGAATACGGCATTTCTTCAATTGAAGAATGCAAAGAAATCACTCTTGCAAAGGGTGTTGATTGCGACAAAATCGTCAGAGAAAC
>JAZLCS010000167.1:0-1917 GCA_045614385.1 Acutalibacteraceae bacterium
ACCATGCCTCGCAGATATGCTTGCAGATACATAAAAATAACGGTAGAAAAAGCATACAGACCTATAAAACTTTTTGGTTTTTCTTTCCGTGCTTCAACGAGTGCGGATGTTTCCGCTCTGAAACCTGCAGAAACAAAAGACAGCTTACTTCATAAAATTGATGCTGTCGCAACCAACACTCTCAAGGAATGTATGCAGACATTTTTTGAAGACGGTCCGAAACGTGCCCGCCGACTCTGGATTGGCGACCTTCGCCTTGAGGCGTTGGCGAATTATTATACATTCAACAATCTTGAAATCATAAAAAGATGCCTGTATCTTTTTGCCGCAGGAAATTATAACAATCTCGGTTTTCTGCCTTCTTATATTTACGAAACACCTTATTATCATTCGGGAGAAGCACATATTGCGGACTACGCACTTTTATATGTCGTTTCCGTTTGCGATTATTATGAACATACTGCAGACATTGAAGTTGTAAATGACCTTTTGAGTATATGCAAATCACAGCTCGACAGTTTCGAAGCAATACTTGACAATAATCTGATTATCATAAATCAGGACGGTTGGTTTGCATTTATTGATTGGTGTCCCGGACTTGAAAAGCTTACTGCTTTGCAGGGTGTATATCTTTATACCCTTGAACGCTTTTCTGATTTGCTGAAAACAATCGGCGATGAAGACTACGAAAAATATTCATCACTTCTTTCTCGGGTTCGTTCGGCTTGCAGAAAACATCTTTATGATAAAATAAAAAAAGCTTTTATAAATGCTTTGGATATCAAACAGTTAAGCGTGCATTCGCATGTGTGGATGATATTGGGCGGTGTGATTGGCGGCGAAGAAGCTCGAAATCTTCTTTCGAATTGCCTTAATGATAAAACTGCAAAGCAACCCTGCACTCCCTATATGCACCACTATGTTGTTGAAGCTATGATTAAGCTCGGGATGAAAGATGATGCAGTGAATTATCTGAAAAACCTCTGGGGCGGAATGGTTGAACTCGGTGCAGACACATTCTGGGAGGCATATGTTCCCGATGACCTTGATTTTTCACCATATAATGACAGAATGATAAACAGTCTTTGTCATGCGTGGAGCTGCACACCGTCATATTTCATCCGAAAATACAGGTTATAATTCAGAAACGAAGAGAGGCGGTAAATTATGAGCAGGTTTCTTGAAGATTTCAAAGAATTTATAAAAAATAATGACGGCAGAGTTTTTGCTGTTTCGGAAATCACAGGCAACGAATTGCCTGAAACTATCCGTATAAGCGAAAATAATGCAAGTCAGAATATTTACTCCGTTTCAAAAATGTTTACCGTAACAGCAATCGGTATTCTTTGTGACAGAAGTCTTTTATCAACGGAAGATACCGTTACAGATATTCTCGGCGATGAATGCCCTGACGGATATGACCCGAATTGGGATAAAACAACCATTGATATGCTTATTCGCCACAGAGTCGGTTATCCCGGCGGATTTGATACTGATGTTTTTGATGCTTCAGAATATGACCCCGACTATCTTAAGGAGATTATGCTAAAAAAATGGACTTGTCCCCCTGATACTGAAAAACGATACAATGACGCGGTTTATTATATCCTTTCAAGAATTGTAAATAAGGTTTCGGGCAAGACTCTGTTTCCTTTCTGCTGGGAGAACATTTTTCTTCCTCTTGCCTTCAAGGAAGCTGCGTGGAGCTGTTGTCCCAAAGGTCATGCAATAGGTGCAACGGGACTTTACATTCGTGTTGAGGATATGACAAAGCTCGGTGCAGTTTATCTCAATAAAGGTGAATATCGCGGAAAGAGAATTGTTTCTGAAGAATGGGTAAAAAAAGTTCTTGAAAGAGAATATGAGTTTGCGCCAAACGGAATAAAAGATTCATACAATAAAGGCGGAATGAACGGG
>JAZLCS010000168.1:0-13308 GCA_045614385.1 Acutalibacteraceae bacterium
GCATTTTCTCCGCAGGCAGAAATACGGACAAGTTCACCTTTGCGCGAGAATAAAATTGAATTTTCAGTTACGGTCACTTTCTTCATAAAATCACCCGGGAATCAAATTTTATTGTTTTATTTTATCATATTTCCGCAAAAAATCTATAATGTTTTTTAAATTAAATAGCCCCGAATGTTCTCTCGATAACATTATCCTGAAGTTCGGCATTAAGGTTTACGAAATAATCGCTGTAGCCGCCGACACGGACAATAAGATTACCGTGGTTTTCGGGATGCTCTTTTGCATCAAGAAGGTCTTTTGGCGAAACAACCGTAACGGTATATTGCTGACCGCCGCCTGCAAAATATGCTTTAGCGAGTGCAATAAACGCTGATTTCCCCTTTTCGCTGTTGAACATCTTCTTTTCAAACTTGTTCTGAAAAACAAATCCGCTGCAAGCATCGGTGTGATTGTATTTCAAAACGGATTTGATTTGGGCTGTCGGTCCGTTTGTATCACGTCCCGGCGTTGCGGCGATACTGTCCGCAAGAAGCGGCTCGCCTCTCAGCTTGCCGTTGGGAAGTGCTGCTGTCCGTTGTCCGTAACCTGCGGCACGGTTGAAAGTGCTGCATCCGCCGGTGAATACTCCGCCTCTGTAGGTGTTGTTACGTTTGAGAACGGTGAAAAAGCGGTTGAGTGCCCTTGTTGTTATCTCGTCAACACTTTCGATATCGTTGCCAAACTTTTCGCAATTCTTAAAATCGTGATGAAGCCTCTCGTATCCCTCAAAGTTTTCGTTAAGTGCGTTAATCAGCTCCGCCATTGTGTATTTCTTTTCATCATAAACAAGTTTTTTTACGGCGTAAAGGCTGTCGCCCGTGTCGGCAATACCCTCGGCTAATATTTGCCCGTGGTTGTAAATCGGCCCGCCGTTTCTGTAGTCACGCCCCTTTTCAAGGCAACCCTCGATAAGACAAGAACGGAGAGGATGCGGCTCAAACACCCCCCGAAGATGCTGATATGTGTTTGCACTGCTGCAGGAATTATAGGTTGTGAACTCAAGCTGATCCATGAAAGCACGTTCAAATCTTTCGTAGGTGTCAAAAGTTCTCGGGTTCCCTGTCTTAAAGGAAACCTGTTTGCCGTTCAAAGCATTTATGCCGTTATGCAATGCAAATTCAAGACATTTTGCAAAGTTAACCTCACCGTCTTCAAGACCCATATGGCTCTTGCCGAAAATATCAATCTGATTACAGCCGTTCATGCAGTAATCGTGGCTGTCTTCGGGCGAAATGCCGATTTTTTCAAGCGCGGCGCAAACCACATTGTCGTTGTAAAGAGCAGGAAGCCCTGTTCCGACAGCAAGCGTATCGGCAACAGCATTCCAGAGTTTGTCGGGTGTATTGCTGTGAATGCGGCAGGTAAGGTTGGGGGTGTTGTAGCCTTTCTTTCTTACCATAGCAAGAATATCATATGTAAGTTCATTTGTTTCATCGTTCCGATTTTCATCGCTGCCTGAAATGCAGAGATTCCATGAACGGTGATCGTGGAAATAATCCCACAGTCTGTCAAGCAGATCGCTAATCTCTTCCTTGTTTTCGGTCTTTGAATATGCAGGATACATATATTGGTCAAATCTTCCGGGAGAATCGCTGCCGTCAAGGGCAAAGACAAGCATAAAGGAACACATTGCCGAAGTGAAATCGTATGCAGGATTTTTCGGGACTGTTTCAAAAGCCTTTGCCACACGCAGAAGAAATGCCTTGTCATCGGAATTTTCACAGCTTTCCGCCTTTTCAAGAGCAGATAAACGGTATCTTTCACCGATAATATCCATTGCATCGAGTGCATAGGAACACGAACGGTAAAACCATGTATCATCGGGGTGTTTGTCACGGTTTTCGGCAATGATTGAACGGATATGGTCTGTGCCGAAATTAACTATTCTTCCATAGTCGGGGTTGGAATGCCCTCCCCAACCGCCGCCCCATTCGGTGCCTGAACGGTCAAGGGCTTCTGTCTGTTCGGAATAAAGTCTTTTTGCCTTGCTTCTGAACAAATTCAGCTCATCAATATATCGCAGGAGTGTTTCCTTGTGTTCGGGAAATTCGTCTGCAAGCTTCATAACATTATCGGTGTTAAACCAAAGCCCCTCCGAAGGGCTGTAACCTGAACTGCCGCATTTTGTTTCAAACGCCGTTTCGGGAAGCAAGCGAGGGGAAAACCTGATTTCAATATTCTTTGCGGCATGAAGCAATGCAAGACCCACTCTTTCGCCGTGTTCGAGTGTTTCGTCAAGAAAATAACCGTAAAGGAAAGGGTCAATTTGAGCTATGTTTTTCATAAATAAACCTCTTTTATTTTGAAACTCTCACATCTGCACCGTGTGAATCGAACAGTAAGCACCAACGTGATATTTCCGTTTCGCTTGCACTTTCATGTGTATAAGCAGAAACGACGCCTGTCTTTTCGGATTTTCCGATACCGAGAGTATGATACGGCATAATCTCCGCATATCTGTAGCGTGACTTGTTTTCATTCAGAAATGATGAAAGCAATGCAATATCCTCATCGCTGTCGTTACACTCCGGAATCAAAGGCAGTCTGATAATAATATCCGCGCCCCTACCCATAAGATAATTAAGATTTGACATAATGTGAGCATTGTCTGAACCCGTAAGCTCTTTATGGCGTATGGGGTCAAGGCATTTTATATCATAAAGAAAAGTTGCGCCAAGGTCTGCGGCTTTTTCGTAGAAATCCCGTGAACCGATGCCGCAGGTTTCAACAGCAACAGAAACTCCTGCTTCTTTTGTAAGGCGGAGAAGCTCCAATGTAAAGTCTGCCTGATATGACGGTTCACCGCCCGTAACGGTTAATCCGCCACACGATGTATCGTAGAACATCTTATCTTTTAAAACTTCACACAGCACTTCCGATGCTGTCATCTCTTTGCCGATAATTTCATTGGCATCATTAAGACAGATTTCTGTACATTTGCCGCACCTTACGCATTTTTCACGGCTAATGCTTAATCTGCCGTTTATGATTGTTCGGGCAGAACAAACCGCAAGGCAACTGCCGCACAATGAACACTTCGTTTTGTCAAACGAAAGGTTCTGTGCCTTATCAAGGCTTTCAGGATTGTGGCACCAGATACATCTGAGAGGACAACCCTTCAGAAAAACGCAGGTGCGGATACCGTCACCGTCGTGTATACAAAATTTCTGTATGTTAAATATAATTCCCGTTTTCATTCTGAATGTTCCCTGTTTGAATTGTTAAAAGATTGTTTTATGCCATAATTATACTTGTTATTTCAAAGAAATACAACAAGAAAATACGGTTGTTTAATTATTTATCAACACATACAAACTAATTTTAAAGTTGTTTTTTGCGGCATTTATGGTATAATAGGCTCAAAAGACAAAAAGTTGAAGGTGTAAAAATGGAGTTTAATACAAGCTGCTTTGAAAAGAAAATCATATGCGAAAACAACTGCACAGACACAATTGTTGAAACTGTTATTAACGGCAACACCATTGATTTATATGTAACCGCAAACAAAGACCGTTTGAAATTCGTCGAACTTGAATGGAGCTTTAAGAGTAAGGAGAACTTATATGTTCTCGGCGATGCGTGGGAGCGCAGTTACGGAGAGCTTGAATTCAAAAAGCTTGATGATAACGCCTGCATTATGCCTTGGTATTTTATTGCAACCAACAAGACAAACTGTTATTGCTTCGGTGTTAAAACCCAACCGAATGCATTTATCAGTTTCACATACACAACAAAAGGAATCAAAGCTCTTGTCGATTGCAGAAACGGCGGCTGCGGTGTTGAATTAAACGGCAGAAAACTTCACCTTGCAACGTTTGTTTATAAAAAATATGACTCCGCCGATATCTACGCCTGCCTTCACGATTACTGTAAAGCTCTTTGCGATTACCCCATTCTTGCAAAAGAGAGAGTATACGGCCGTAACAACTGGTATTATGCTTACGGTAAAAGCAGTTATGAAGAAATTGTAAGAGATGCAAAGGTTCAGGTTGAATTGGCAAAACGCATTAAAAACAAACCGTTTGAGGTTATTGATGACTGTTGGCAGATTAACTCCTGTGAGGGTCCGTGGATAGCCAATGAAAAATTCGGCGATATGAAAAAACTTGCCGATGAAATCAAAAAAATCGGAGCAAGACCGGGCATATGGGTAAGACTTCTTCACAACAGAGATTCTGCAATCACTGATGATATGCGTATTTTCAGAGGCGAAAAAAGGCAGTATCTTGACCCGACCCACCCTGATGTTCAGGCATACATCAGAGCGGATATCGAAAGAATAAAAGGCTGGGGCTATGAACTTATCAAACACGATTTCACAACATTTGACCTTTTCGGCGGCTGGGGCAAGGAGTTAGATCCAAAAACAGCAGACGATAACCGCTGGAGTTTTTATGACAAATCAAAAACAAACGCAGAAATCGTACTTGACCTCTACAGACTTATTAAAGATGCAGCAGGCGATATGTATATCATAGGCTGCAACACGGTTTCGCACCTTTGCGCAGGTCTTGTTGAAATAAACCGCACGGGCAATGACACGAGCGGCAGAGAATGGGAAGCAACCAAGAAGAACGGTGTCAACACTCTCGCATTCCGTCTTGCACAAAATGAAGCATTTTATATGGTTGATGCGGACTGTGTGGGTATTCTTAATGATAATATTCCATGGAACAAAAACAAGCAATGGCTTCATCTGCTTTCATACAGCAACACACCGCTTTTTGTTTCTTGCTCTGACAAATTGACGGATGAACAGAGAAACGATCTTTCAGAAGCATACGAAGCTTTTCAGAAAAATCACTACATAAAACCCGTTGATATTTACGAAAACAAAACGCCTTCAAAATGGGAAATAGACGGCAATATTGTTGAGTATCATTGGTGATATGATCTTAAATGAATGAAAAGATAATATCTTCCGTGATTAATTACCGTAAAACATGCTAAAAAAACGGCAGGCAATACCCCAAAACGGGTGTTGCCTGCTTTTCTCATTACAATCAATCCTCAACCATATTTTTAACTTTTTCCGTAACGCTGATATTTTTAAAACCATAAAATTTTCTTGCATTTTCGCCAAGAATAAGTTTTTTGTTTTCTTCTGAAATTTCAGTTGTTTTTTCAATGAAATCAAGACTCATTTTATATGTAATTGCAGTCATTGTGCGGGGGTAATCGCTGCCCCACATAAGCTTTTCAAATCCTGCAATACCTGCCGCTTCATTTATAGCTTTGATTGCAGAAGGATAAGGATAGAATTCGCCGTTAAAAAGCCATGTTATTCCGCCGCTTTCAACAAAAACGTTTTTATTCCTCGCAAGTTTTATTTGTTCAAGCCAACCGTTGCGGGTAACCATGCCGAAATGACCTATTGCAATTTTTAAATCAGGAAACATATCGATGATTTTCTGCATCATTTCAGTTTGCTCATCGCCGTCGGCAAGGTCAATTGAAATGAATTTTCCGTTTTTGCTTGCAACTTTAAAAGGCTCAAGATGATTAAGCAAGTCTTTATTTTTAAGTCTGCCTGCGCAGATTTTGATGCCGTCAAATTCTGAAATATCGCCGAGGGGCTTTTCTTCGTATAAACAGCAGATTTTAATTCGTTCATTTTTGCATTCAAGCAGGTATTCATCCTGGTTTCCGTCAATATATTCCTGCGTGATAACTGCGCCGCCAACCCCTGCGTAATCCATATTTGCAATGAATCTTTCAACCGTATTTTCGCCGTCGGTCATATAAGGAGGCATCATCTGGCGGATTTCTCCGCCGAAATTGCTTCTTCCGCCGCCGATATCAAAAACAGGTTTTCCGTTAACAATGCCGTTTTGTTTTTTCCATAAATGAGCATGTGCATCAATAATCATAAGGTCACCCCATCCTTGAATATTGCAATTTCACGGTTGCCGTGTTTTTCGTTATTGGTCAGTTCGCCATTTGCCACGGTTTCAATATATCTCATTAAACTTTCTGCAATTTGAGGCTTATCAAAGCCATATGCAATAAAATCTATCCAATGAGGCTTTTTAGCCGCTATTGCATCATTTGTTGCAATTTTAACCGTTGGCACAGCACCGCCGAGAGGTGTTCCCCTGCCCGTTGTGAACAATACAAGGTGACATCCCGCAGCGGCAAGATTTGTTATTGAAACAATATCATTACCGGGACCGTTCAAAAGACTAAGCCCTGATTTTGTTACGGTTTCGCCATAATCGAGAACATCAACAACAGGTGCTGTTCCGCCTTTCTGAACACAACCAAGCGATTTTTCTTCAAGTGTTGTAATACCGCCATCTTTGTTGCCCGGCGATGGATTTTCGGAAACAGGTTGAGCGTGATTTTTAAAATACTGCTTGAAATCATTAATAAGCTTAACACTTTTGGTGAATATTTCCTCATTTATGCATCTTTCAAAAAGCACGGTTTCGGCTCCGAACATTTCGGGAACTTCGGTCAGCACCGCCGAAGCACCCATGGCACAAAGTTCATCTGTTACAAGCCCCACAACAGGGTTGGCGGTTATGCCTGAAAAGCCATCAGAACCGCCGCATTTAAGCCCGACTTTCAGCTTTGAAACAGGCACATTTTCTCTCCTGTCTTCAGAAGCTCTTGCTTTAAGCTCTTCTATAATTTTTTTGCCTTCTGCAATCTCGTTTTCACAATCCTGAACAGAAAGAAACTTTATTCTTTCTTCGTTGTAATCACTGATAACCGATTTCATTTCGGCAATATTGTTGTTTTCGCAACCTAAACCCAGAACGAGAACTCCGCCTGCATTTGGATGCTTAATCAGACCACGCAAAACAAGCTGAGTTGTTTTGATATCATCGCCAAGCTGACTGCAGCCGTATGGGTGAGAAAAACAGATTGCACCGGTCTCTTCGGCAAGCTGTTTTGCAATGCTGTTAACGCAGCCGACAGTCGGAATAATCCATATATCGTTTCTTATCCCTATTTCACCGTTCTCACGGACATAGGCATTGATTTCAAACGGTTCTTTCCGCTGAATTTTTTCAATTCTCGGCTTATATACATAGGACAGAATATCGCCAAGCTTTGTTTTCATATTGTGCGAATGAACGTTGTCACCCTTATTGATATTTTCGGTTGCATATCCTATAGGATAACCGTACTTTACGATGTCAGAGCCTTTTTCAATGTCACACAAAGCGATTTTATGGCCCGTTGAAAGGTTAACGCAGACATTATCTTTTTCGTTTATTCTGACAGTATCCATTTCATTGTTTCCTTTGCACCGAGAATTTCGATTTTATCGTAATATTCACTGATTATATCTGCCATATCCGAAAGGTCGGATTGCCATAGTGATGCATCCGAAAGAATTTCGGTAATGCTGCCGTTCTTCAATTTTTCAATACTTTCAGCCGAATCTTCCGGAATATCGTTCTTGTAAAAATATATCAGATATGCCAGAGATAAACTGAGATGTTTCGGATAAACGCCAAATTTTTCTTTGTGTTCAATAATTGTCGGAAGAACACGCACTGAGAACTTACTGACGGAGTTGAGAGCAATTGAACGCCATTTGTGGCTGATGAACGGATTTCTGAATCTGTCAAAAACACTGTTTGCAAAAGTTCTGCTTTCATCGTTGTCGCCGATGGTCGGCAGAATTTCCTCATTCACGCACTTCACAAGAAAATCAGAGGTTACGTCATCATTCATAGCTTCGCCGACGGTTTCGATTCCGGAAAGAAGAGCACCTGCAACAAGCGAAGTATGAGCACCGTTGAGAATTCTTACTTTTATCTTTTTATAGGGCTTGGCATCATCTGTCCAGATAACGTTGAACCCTGCTTTTTTCAGAGGCAGTTCATCTTCAAAGTTGCCTTCAATAACCCAAAGATGAAATATTTCAGCAGTATCAAGATATTTATCGTCGGGATGAGCAAGAACTGTTTCGTCATTCGGATATCCCGTAACAATTCTGTCAACGAGAGTATTGACAAAACAGTTATGGTTTTCAATCCATTCCGAGAATTCTTTTTCAAGCTTCCAATGCTCGGCGTATTTCAGAACACATTTTTTTAACTCATCACCGTTATTGTCGATAAGCTCGCAGGGAAGAAAAATAAAACCGTCAAGACAGTTTTTATAGCGTCTGTAAAGCAGTTGAGTAAGCTTTCCGGGAAATGATTTACACGGTTTATCATCAAAACCGCAGCTTTCGTCAAATTCAATTCCGGCTTCCGTTGTGTTTGAAACAACAAACAGAAAATCGGCATTATCCGCAAGAGTCATGTATTTTTCAAAATCTTTATACGGGTCAATGCAGTCAGCGACTGATTCGATGAGAGCATGCTCTTTTTTTATTTCACCGTTTTCGATGCCTCTTAAATAAAGATTATATCTGCACTTCTGATTTAAAAGTTCGGAAACCTTTCCGCCCGCTCTCGGCTGGATAACAACCGCTTTTCCGTCATACAGACCGCTTTTATTCATTTTGTCAAGAAAGTAATCGAAAAATCCTCGCAGAAAGTTGCCCTCTCCGAATTGGATAACTCGCTTTTTCATATTAATCACCGATTTTTATAAGTAATTTTGCAAGTGTGCCGTCATTGTTTGCAAGAGCTTTGAATGCATCAAGAGCATCTGCCATATCGTAAACTCCGCTGACCATTTTCATAACATCCGCTTTGCCGGATGCAACGAGAGCAATGTTATTGATAAAATCAGCTTTCAAAGCATTTCTGCTGCCGTGAATGTTAAGCTCCTTTTTGAGAATAACGGAATGGATAAAACTTGTTTCGCGCTTGCCGTTGCCGATAAGAATTATATTGGCGGCAAATGCAGCATTGTCTATGCAACCCAAAAAAGTTTCGGGTGCACCGCAAGCCTCAATGCACACATCAAATCCGTTGCCGCCGGTAAATTCTTTTGTAAACTCTTCAAGTGAACGGATTTTGGTATTAACAACCGCATCTGCACCATATGCTTTTGCAAGATCAAGACGGTTATCAAGAATATCCGCAACAACAATTTTATTGCATTTTTGCTTTGCCGCAAGGAGGGCAAAAAGTCCTATAGGGCCTGCGCCGATAACAAGAACATTATCGGTTTCTTTTATTTCCGCTCTTGAAATTGCATGTTGCGAAATCGAAAACGGCTCAATCAGTGCAAGCTCTTTGGCGGAAAGACCCTTACCTTCATAAATTCTTTCAACGGGCATTGAAATATATTCGCAGAATGCTCCGTCACGCTGAACGCCCATTGTCTGATTATCCGTGCAGCAATTTACAAAACCTCTTTCGCAGGAATAACAATTGCCGCAATTGAAATAAGGGTTACAGGTAACGATATCACCCGCCTTGAGCCCTCTGTCATTTTCAGGGATTTCAACAATTTCCGCAGAAAACTCGTGACCGGGTATTCTGGGATATGTTGTGAAAGGCTGGTTGCCCGTGAAAGAGGCAACATCAGCTCCGCAAATACCTACATATTTAACCTTTAGAAGAGCTTCGCCCTCTTTAACTTCAGGCATCGGCACTTCTCTTATTTCAATTTCGTTTGGGTTGGGTATAACAATCGCTTTCATATCATTTATCCTCTTCAATATATTCTTTGTTCCAGATAACGCCCGTTTTCAGCGGCGCTCCCTTGCAGAAAATCTTGTTTTCATAAGCATCAAGCGGGTCTGAAATAAATTCCGCCTTGTCAATCAGCTCAACAACTTCATCATAGCGGCTGTCAACAAGAACATCAATCGCTTTTTCCATATGCTCCTGCCTGAAATTGATTGATGCGAAAATCAGATGATTTTCGAATCCGAAAGGCATTGTGTCATACTGAACCTTAGGGCCGAGAGAAAAGCTGTTGTAAATTCCGTTGCAGCCAAGAACTTTATGTTCAAAAGCAACTCTGTGTTCGATATTCGTTCCACTCGTGCCAACGAACATAGTTGCTCTGCCACCGAGTTTTTCGACTATTTTCTGCGCAGTTTCTTTCTCGGAAAGGCCTGCAGTGCAAAGATAATCCGCCTCCGCTATTTCCTTTGAAAATGCCACCTTGCGGCTCGTTTCATCACTTCTGCCTATAAACAGAATTTTTGCATCAGGGTGATTTCTTCTGATTTGATCGGCAATGAAAAGGCCTGTCATACCAAGACCAAAAACAATCGTTCTTTCAAAAATATTGTCTTTTGCCAATGCTCTCGCCTTTACTTCGGAGCATTTGTGCTTCGCCATTTCAACTCTGAAATTCTGCGCCTCACCCAAATCTTCCATTCGCTCAAGCTGAAAAATGGCACAGGCATAAGGGTCGGCAAACGAAAGCTTTTTCGCCACGGAAAGCGGAAGCTTTTTCATGCCGTCATATTTTTCGGGAAGCTTTAAAAGCATATCGGGATTAAAATAATTTTTATCGCAGAAAAGGCCGTCTGCACCGTCACAGCCATATTCAAAATATGTTTCATCTTCCGTATAGCGGGTAGGGTCATAACTGTCGCCGCCGCGGATAAGCACAATTGCAAACCTGTTTTGTGACGGCACCCACACAACACCCTCGTGTCCGTTGATGAGTCTGTTTTCACCTTTTGGGAATTTGGCACAAAGCTTGTTTTCTCTGCCCATTTTCATCAGTTCAAAATCCGTTCCGCAAAACCCCTGAAAAACCGGAAGTGCTTCAACACCATCGAGCAAAGGTTCGCCTCTCAGACGTTGCCGTTTGGGATTGATCAAATTAATTTCACCGAATTTTATCGGCTTTTCCTTATCGTTCTGAAAAAATGTGCCGTATGTTTTCAATTAATATCACCTTTATTTTCAAACTCTGCGTGATACATATAAGACTTCACGCAACATAAGAGCCAAGCACTCTTTTCAGGTTTTTGCCGGTATTTTCTCTGATACTTTGGCTCATTTCTTTATTATGAAGCGCAGCGGTTCCTTTGTCAAGGAAATATTTAAGAAGTCAATGCCGAAGACAATTTTTATCGGTTGACAGATGAGTAAACTATATTGTAAAATTAAATAAAAAAAGGAGAAATACAAATGGCAAAAATTCTTATCAGCCCCGGCAAATATGTTCAGGGCGCAGGCGAAATGAAGAAGCTTTACGATTACGCAAAAGGCTACGGTAAAAAAGCTCTGGTTCTTATAACGGAATCGGGCTATAAAAGAATCGGAGCAGCTGTTGAAAGCAGCTTTAACGGACAGGATTTTGAGCTTGTTTTTGATTATTTCAACGGCGAATGCTCAAAAAACGAAATCAACAGACTTGTTAAAATTATGGAAGAAAAAGGCTGCGACCTTGTTATAGGCATCGGCGGCGGCAAAATTCTTGACACTTCAAAGGCTGTTGCCTATTACTGCAAAACTCCCGTTCTTATTTGTCCCACAATCGCATCAACAGATGCACCCTGCAGCGCTCTTTCGGTTATTTATACCGACGACGGTGTTTTTGAAGAATATCTTTTCCTTCCCGCAAATCCCAACATGGTTCTTATGGACACGGATATAATCGCCGCCTCCCCTGCCCGTCTTACTGTTTCAGGCATGGGCGATGCACTTGCAACTTACTTTGAGGCAAGAGCGGTTATGGCAAAAGATGCAGGCACATGCGCAGGCGGTAAGGTTACCTGCGCCGCCATGGCACTTGCAAAGCTTTGCTTTGACACTCTTATGGATGAAGGCGTAAAGGCAAAGATTGCTCTTGAGGCAGGCGCTTGCACAGAGGCTGTTGAAAAAGTTATCGAAGCAAACACCCTTCTCAGCGGCATAGGTTTTGAAAGCGGCGGTCTTGCCGGTGCACATGCAATCCACAACGGTCTGACCGTGCTCCCCGAATGCCATCATATGTATCATGGCGAAAAAGTTGCTTTCGGAACACTCACTCAGCTTGTTCTCGAAAACGTTGACGGCGACGAGCTTGAAAGAATAATCAGTTTCTGCATAGAGCTTGGGCTTCCGGTAAGTTTCAAAGAGCTGGGAATCACCGAAGTAACAAACGAAAAGCTCATGGCAGTTGCAACCGCAGCTTGCGCAGAGGGTGAAACAATTCACAACATGCCTTTCGAAATAACTCCCGAAAAGGTTTGCGCAGCTCTCAAAGCAGCTGATGCCTATGGCAGATATTTTCTCGGCGAATAATTTAATCCTGTCAAATATCGGATAATAATTTTCGGTCTGCAAACACAATAAACCACTTCATATCATGCCTGCAGCGGCATTGAATGAGGTGGTTTGTTAACTTTATTTAACAATTCATCAGATTCCATACGGATTTCAACAAGAAAAGCAACGCTGTAAAATCAAATTGCTTTGATAACCTTTCCTCTTATTGAAACTGCGCACAAACAGATTTTTCGCGTAAAACATAACGGGTTGTAACGTTTTGATACTTACCCTTGCAAAACTTTAATCTGAAAGATATAATAAAAATATAGAAGCTTTTTCGTTTAAGTTATCGGGATATCAATATAAAAAATTGAAAGGTAAGGAAGAAAATGTTTTCACGAATAATTGCGGTAATAATGTCTTTTGTTTCTGTTTTCACTGCTCCGTTTTCGCAGCTTTTCTCTGAAATCGAACTGAAAAACGAGCTTGCAAACGGTAACTATGAAAGTCCGTATATTGTAAGACCGCTTGACAGCATAACCGTAAACGGAATATCTCTTGACGAATACTCCGTTGCCGCTCCGGACGGAGCTTTGTATTCCAATGCCGCACAAGTCCTTAACAATGAACTTTATAAAGCTTGCGGCAAAAAGATTGAAGCTGACGTAAACGCTTCGGAAAAAGCATTTATTTTTAACAAAGATTTGTATGATACAAACAGCTTCAGCCTTAAGGTTGAAAACGGCAATATTTTTATCACCGGAAGTTCAAAAACGGGAATTTCAAGAGGAATAACTGCTTTTGCTGATGAGATTTTGCTGAATTCACAAGACACCTATGACTTTAAAGACGGTTATGAATTCAATAAAACCTTCACCGATTACATAACATATGAGGATTTCGGAGCTGTTGGCGACGGCAAAACCGATGACTTGGAAGCTATTGTAAAAGCCCATGAATATGCAAATGCAAACGGTCTGAGCGTTTTTGCAAACGAAACAGCAACATACTATATCGGCGGCGCGGACAAAACAGCTTGCATTATGACCGATACAAATTGGTCAACCGCCCGATTTATAATTGATGACACTGCAGTTGAAAACAGAAGCGCATGGATATTTAACATCGCTCCGTCAAAAGGCAGTATAAATATAACCGATACGGTTTCTCCGCTTAAAACCGATGCCAA
>JAZLCS010000169.1:0-1827 GCA_045614385.1 Acutalibacteraceae bacterium
CGGAACATACGCTGCCGATAAAACCTACACCGTGAATTCCGAAACGGGTATGCCCGAATCGGCAGATGAATTCTATACCGTAGACGAAAGCTTTGCACACGTTCTTACATCAAAAGAAGCTTTCAACGTTAAAATTCTTCCCGATATGAAATCCGAGCTTATCAAAGCAGGCTCAGAGTTCACACTTCTGCGTACAGACGGCAAAACCTTTGTTGACGCAAAACTCGGTGACGGCAGAGAATGCAGAATTCATGTTGAGAGAAACAGCACGGATTATCAGCTCTGTATCAACGGAACACCCGAATATGAGGTTTTTGAAGAGATTTATTACGCAGGATAAAAAGGAGTTAATTTAAAATGATTAAAAAATTAACAGCAATTACGCTCGCTCTCATTACTGCTTTTGCAATGATGAGTATATCAATGACTTCGGCATCAGCTGCAACAAAGGTTATTGAAATCAGTAAGTTCCCCTCAATCTATTACGGCGAAAGACTCAGAAGTTCAGATCTCACCCCTTGCTTCCCTTCGCTTGACTACAATCAGAAGCCATATTATTCGGTAATCATGTCAACAGAGGTTCCCAGTTGCGACGGCGAGATAGCTGACCCCGAAAAGGACTACTATGTGCTCACAACATTCTATATCGGCGGCTATGAGCTTCCCGCAGCTGATGAATTCAAGGTTGTATATGACGGAAAAGAAATTCCGCGTTATAATTTCAGTTCCTATCATCCCAGTGACAGTGCATATTATCTTTATAAACATGGCACTAATGGCAAAGCAATGTGCATTATAAGAATCAAACTCGGTGATTTTGAAACACCCGGAACTGATATCAGCGTTATAAACGGAAAGGCGTCTGTTTCAAGTGCAGTTATCGGCAATGTTGTAACAATCACGGCAGATCAGATTGACGGCAAAGTTTTTTCTTGTTGGAATATCACAGGCGCAACCCCCAAAGATTATTATGATTCCGAAACAACGTTCACAATGGGTGTTTTCAACGTTACTGCAGAAGCGCTTTACAAAGATTGTGAATGCAAATGCCATAAAGGCGGAATTGAAGGTTTCTTCTATAAGATTGTTCTTTTCTTCCAGAAGCTCTTCGGCAATAATCTTATCTGCGAATGCGGAGCAGAGCACTGAAATTGAATGCTTTATCGGACGGCAGAGAAATCTGCCGTCTTTTTTTAAAAAACTGCACTAAAGTACGATGAAAAATAAAATAACTATGATATAATGATATTTGTAAAAAATCGGCAAACGGATGTGATATTATGAAAGATTTCAGCAAAGTAAAATTCAAATGGACTTTCCGTGATTATCAGCAGGCTGTGCTTGATAATTCGCAGAAGCATCTTAAGGATAAAAGAATAAATATTGTTGCCGCACCGGGCAGCGGTAAAACCATTCTTGGTCTTGAACTCATCCGCAGGCAGAATGCACCTGCACTCGTTATGTCGCCGTCGGTAACAATCCGTCAGCAGTGGGGCGAAAGATTCGTTGAGGCTTATCTGCCCGAAACGGAAAATCCCGATGAATATATTTCTTATTCACTCACAAATCCGAAACTGATAACCTCAATCACATATCAGGCACTCCACGCCGCTTTCACAAAATCCGTTATGGAAGCCGAAGCAAATGAAGATGAGCTCGAAACGGAAGAAACGCAGGATTTCAGTAATTTCGATATTTTTGCCGAAATCAAAAAAGCGGGCATAAAAACAATCTGCCTTGACGAGGCTCATCACCTCAAAAGCGAATGGCAGAAGGCTCTTGAAAAGTTTGTTGCAATGCTTGGTGACGGTGTTACAATCATTGCTC
>JAZLCS010000170.1:0-9535 GCA_045614385.1 Acutalibacteraceae bacterium
GGGAGTGCGTGAAATTCCGCTCACAAGCCCGTTTTCGATGCCAACCATATCAAGCAGCAGCTTTGCCGCCTTTGAATAGCCCTCGCAGGCAGCCTCTCCGTTAACAATTGCGCCGTAAGCCGATGAATAAACCAGCTCCGACTCAACAATTTTATATTCACAGTTTTCAATTATATAATCATGGATTTCAAGCTCTGTCTGCCATTCGTCATCGGGGCTGCTGATCGAAGCGATAATTTCGCCGCACTTGTTTTCGAGAAGTGCTTTTTGTTCGGCATATTCCTCTTTTGTAACGGTATATTCAACCGAGCAGGTTGTTACCAGCATTTTTGAAGAAAGAGAGCATTTTCTGCCCACAAAAAACAGGTCAGGATTGTCACAAAGCAAGGCACTGAACACGCGGTTAAGCTGCTCGCCGTCAACAGCAGGAATGCGAATGCTTTCAGGCAAATCATAAACATCTGAAAGTATCTCGTTATAGGCATGCTTTTCAATGTCGCTGAGCTCGCTGTAATAGAATTTGTAAGGGCTTCCGACCTCTGTGAGCTCAACGGGTTCCGAATTGCTCCACGGATCAGACAGCTCAAGAAGCGCGTTGCCGATATATACGCCGATATAAAGCGCAAGCACGCATATAATAATCTTCAGAAGAAAAGAAAAAAGCTTTTTCATCAGCAATATCCTATCAGTCGTCATTCATAAATTCTTCGGGTGACGCGGCTGTTTTTATAACTTCAAAACCGTTTTCCATAAGAATATGAGCCGCCTTTTCCGCCTGAGAATAATCAACAATAGTCAGGTCGGTTCTGAGTGTGTTGGATATTTTTGAGAATATAACAGAACTTTTGCCGACAAATTGGGGCTCGAAAATTGTTTCAAAAACAGCTCTGAGCACATTTGCCTGCATTGAGCCGCTTTTTGCACCCTGTGTTTCGATATATTTCAGATATTTGAAAAGCGTATCGCCCTTCATGGTTTGCTTGCCCTTTATCAGCAGCAAAGTGAGCCCGTCGCCTCTGTATTCCACCTGCTCGGGCACGGTTACATCAACGCCGCCGAAATAGTTAATCATATTCTTGAAGCTGTCATCATCCGAGCCGATATAGCCGTCAAGCTCAAAGCCGAATGCGCTTTCAACCGCCGCCGCAAGCTCCGTTTCGCCGAGCTTTGCATAAACATTTTCAAGGCTCATTGCCGTGCCGTTAACCTGCGCAATTGTTTCAGGCTTCAATGAGTATATCTTAAGCTTTCTTTCGGGCATCTTAACATTAACAAGCCACGCAAAATGCATGCTCTGCCTGTCTCCGGAAGCGCACCAGAAAAGATATTTTTTATCTGCATGGATTTCAGGAATAACTGTTTCGGCAGCCTGCGTTGTTGTTTGCGTTTCCGCCTCGCCGCTGACTGCACTTTTGACATTGAAATCATACTTGCTGAGAATAGCAAGGCAGGATACAAAAAGAATAAGTATGACCACAGCAAAGAAAATCACAAAAAAACGCTTAGTTTCATTGCTCATGCTTTGCTTGCGGGTGCTGAACATTATATTTTTTCTCTTTCTGTTAAACATAATTAATCCACCGAACTCAATGTTTAATTAAAATTGCGGCAGTTTCTTTATCAATATAAAGCTCCCTGCCCCTGACGTAACCGCCCGTCAAAGCCTCGAACCCCTCTTCGGGAAGAATATAGACGATGGAATGGCTGTTGCGGTTTGCAACAGTCATTATTCTTTCGCCCCCGCCCCTTCTTTCATAGGCAACGCAGCCCAGCGCCGCAGAAACGGGCACAAACTCACCCTCGGCAAACACCGCACCGTGCTCGCTGCGGATTGAACCGAGAAGGCGGTAATATTCAATCAATTCACTATCTTCGTTACCCCACGGATAACAGCCTCTGTTAAAGGGATCTTCCCCTCCGTCAAGCCCTGCTTCGTCGCCGTAATAAATGCAGGGAACGCCCGGCAGGGTGAACTGCATGGCGGCAACAAGCCTGAGCAGCTTTTTACCGAAATTACACTGTTCCTCACTCAACCCGCCGGAATATCTGCCCTCACATCCGTTTCTGTAGCCGCCGAGAGTCGCAAGTCGATTAAGCACGCGGCAGGTATCGTGAGTTCCGATATGATTCATAAGGCAATCAACCGCAGGCTTCGGATAATTCTCGCAAATTTCCGCGATTCTGTCGTTGAAGCCTTCCGCTTTTGCGCTTATCGCAAAATCAATCAGGCAATCGGCAAACGGATAGTTCATAACCGAATCAAGCTGAGCACCCTGAAGATAACGCCTTCTTTGGCTGTAGCTGACCTTGTTGGAAGCATCCTCCCATACCTCGCCGAGAATATAGGCATCGCTCTTTTCCGCTTTAACCGCTTTTCTCAGCGCGTCAAGAAACTTATCGGGCAATTCGTCCGCAACATCGAGCCTCCATCCGCTTGCACCTGCTCGGAGCCATTTGCGCAGAATGCCGTTTTCACCTGCGATATATTCAATATATCCGTCATTTTCCTCATCAATTTCGGGCATGATGTCAACACCCCACCAGCTTTCGTAGCTGTCAGGGAAATCCTTGAACTTATACCATTCATAATACGCCGAGGACTTGCTGTTATATGCTCCGGGCGCATCATATCTTTTTTCTTTGTTGAAATAAATGCTGTCTGAACCCGTATGGCTGAAAACACCGTCAAGAACAATTTTTATGCCTCTTTTTTCGGCAGCCTTGCATAAATGCGAAAAATCCTTTTCGCTGCCGAGCAGCATATCTGTTTTTTCATAGTTTGCCGTGTCATAACGGTGATTTGAATGAGCCTCGAAAACGGGATTGAGATATATGCAGCCCACTCCGAGAGATTTAAGGTAATCAAGTTTTTGCTCAATGCCTTTGAAATCGCCGCCGAAAAAATCATATTTGGTTATTCTGCCCTCGCCGTCAGGCTCCCACATGGGCGCACCACCCCAATCAGAGCGCAGAATTCTTTCGGCAGGAACATCCTTTTTCTCTTCGCCCGAAGCAAAAAATCTGTCGGGGAATATCTGATAAATAACAGAGCCCTTTATCCATTCGGGGGTCTGAAAATCCTGCGAATATACGGTTAACTGAAAGCTTGTTCCGTCGGGCGATATTCTGCCGGTTGAGCCGCCGGATTTTGTTATAACGCTGCCGCCGTTTCTGCTTGCAACGGCAAAATGATACCAATAAAGTCCGCATTTTTCGGGAACGAAGCTGACTGTCCACCATTCCTCGTCAAAGCCCTCCATGCACTCCCAGCTCATGGGATATATCTCGCCTTCTCCGCTGTCATCGGTCATAACAAGGCTTGCCCCCGTGCAGCAAAAGCTTCTGGGCATAACTATTCTGAATGTTACCTTTTCGCCCTCGCGCACAGCACCGAACGGGCTTTTGTGATAACTCAACCGTGAATTATAGGGTATAAAATCCATTTAACATGTTCCTTAGTACAGAGTGTTTATAGTCGATGTGAGCTGCCGGCTGATAGGGCAGCTCGGTTATTTTAACCAGAACATCGGTAAAAAAATAGCCGATTCCGATGAGCGCAAGAATGCCTGCCGTTATAAGAACGGCAAGAGCAATTCTCTTTGTCAGCACGCGCTCCTCATAGCTCGGCCCCGCACCGAAACGGGTTGAAAACTCGGTTATGCTCTTACGCTGTGAAGGCTTTATCGTTTTTTCTATTTTTCCCTTTTCAATCATAAACTGCCTCTTAAACGAAAAGATTTGTGTCGCTGAAGCCCGTAAATGCCAGCGACAGCATTGCAACATAGAGGAACATCGTCGGCGTTCCTTTGAAAATTGCAGGGATATTCTTGTTTGCCGCCAAAATCTGTGAGCCTTGGCTTATGAGCGCCGCGGCGAGCACAAATGCAACGCCTGCGCCGAGACCCGAACCGATGCTGTCGGCAAGTGAATATGCCGCCGAGTGGTTAATATACGGTATTGAAAAAACAAGAGTATTCAATGCCGCAATGCCGAGAGTCCCGAGAAGTTTCGGCGAAACCTTGAAAACAAAACGCAGAAAGAACGCTGTTATGATATATACAAGAGCAAGCACTCCGCCGTAAACGGCAGCCTTGACAGCGTAGGTTGCGCCCGAAATCGCAGGCACTCCTTCAAGAAGGCTGCAAAGCACGCTTGTGACAACGGAAAAACCCGAAATCATAACGGCAAATTTGCCGAAGGTGCCCGGCTTTGTTGAAACTCTGATTGCCTCGCTCATTCCGAGACCCGAGCTGAGAACAAGATTCTGAATAAAAACGGTGTAAAGGGCGGTCAAAAGCAAATCCGAAACTATTTTCATTGCTTATCCCCCTTTTCGTCAACATCAAGCCCCAAGGACTTGAAGAATTCTTCGATATCAAGGCTTGCGCTCTCTTTGATTTCCTCCGGTGTCTGAGGCTGAACGGAAACAGGCACCTCAACGGGTTCAGGCTCTTCCGTCTGCTCGGGAGCAATCCAGAATTCATCAAAAATTTCAACCTCTGTAACTTCTTCGGGCTGAGGCTCGCGGATAGTTTCCGGCTTAACATCCGGCTCGCTTTCTTCAAGATACTGCGGATATTTATGGGTAATAAACGCTTTGAGAGCCGCCGCCATAAAGCCGAGAAGCAGGAGGCAGCCGAACGGCAACGCCATCCCCTTGAATATAACGGGTAATTCAAGCTTAACACCCGCAAGAGAACCTGAGCCGAAAATCTCTCTGATTGTGCCGATGACTATGCAGATAACCGAACCGCCGATACCGACAGCCGCCGCATCAAAAAATGCGGGCTTAACATCGTTTTTAACCGCAAACTGTTCGCAGTGAACCGCCGTTACGGAATTGATTGCAATGAGAGGCAGATATATTTTTATGCCCAAACTCAGATTGATAAGAGTTTTTGTTTCGATAATCCAAAGCACGGGACAAATAAGCGCAAGACCTATCAAAAGATAAAGCGCAACTCTGACCCATCTGGGGATTTTTTTGAAAAGTGCACTCGCGATTACACATGTCAGAATCAAATCTGCACAAAGCACAACCGAGAGCAAAACAGAGCTTGAAAGCGTTGTTGCCGCGGCAACAACAGGGCAAAGCCCAACCAGCTGAATAAGCACGGGATTAAATATCACCGCACCTTTGACCAGCATATTTTTAAATGAGATATTATTATTCATTTAACTGCCTCCTTTCTTTTGAAAGGAAACGAAGTGAGAGCGTTAACAAACGCATCAATAACGGGGCGCATTCCGTTTGTAAGCAAAATCGCAAAACAAACCGTTTCTTCATAAACGCCGACAGAACGCATAATCATGCAGAACACGCCGCAGACAGCGCCGTAAATCACGCGGTTGAAATTCTTTTTCGGAAGAGTTGCGGGGTCGGTAATAAGAAACACTGCCGCAAACAGCAGAGAACCTGCCGAAAGCTCCAGAACAATGCTTGTAAGCATCGAAGCGTTGATTCTCGGAAAAAGAGCCGCATAAACGGCGCAGGACACAATAAATCCCGCCGTTGCAAGCAGAGCCGTTCTTCTTCTCACCAAAAGATATGCGCAACAACTGAGCATAAGAATCACACAGCCCGTACCCATGGGGCCCGCAACGTTGCCCGAAAGAATTTCAAAAACATTTGCCGCGTTCAGCCGCACGGAATTTCCCCTTGCAAGAAGCGCTCCGAGCGAATTTGCGCCGAGAAATTTATCCGCGGTGTTAACGGCATAGGAAAAAATCTGCTCTTTAAAGCATACACTTACAAAGGCAAAGCCTGCCGCCGCCGGCACAAAAGGCGCATGAAGCGCACCGCCGAACGGTATCTTAACGGCAAGAACAGCAAACGCCGAAGCGGCCGCAGGAATATAGAGCGGAACACCTGCAGGCATCATCATTGCAATCGCTGCGCCGATAAAAATATTGCTGAAATCCTTGAGCCTGAATTTTCCGCCTATAAGGGCACTTGCCGCAAAGTCGCATACGAGCGCGGTTATAACGCTTGTTGCAAGCACGGCGAGCAGGCTCGCGCCGTAGTGCCAGAACGCAACAATACACGGCGCAATCAGCATCACAAGATAGTCTCCGAAAACCTGCGAACTCTTTATCGTATTCTGTTTTGAGGTTTTGTTAGCCAAGGCTTTCACCCCTGAAATTCCAATATTTAATCATTGCATACCGCTGCCGGAAATCATATTATATTATAGCGAGCAAAATAAATCACGGGAGGCAACAGCATGAAAATCAATTCCCCTGCCGAGGATAAAATAATTGTCGATTTAACCAAGCAGGATATGCTTGATTTGGATATTACATATGAAGACATGGATTATTCCACAATTGAAACACGGCGCGTTATATGGACCGTGCTTGACGAAGCGGGCAAGGCTCTCGGAAAAGAATTTGACCCTTCCCGCAGAATGATAATTGAGGCGATGCCAAAAAACGGCGGCGGCTGTGTGCTGAGCTTCACGATTCTTGACGGAAGAAAAAAATATCTGCCCAAACAACAGCTTCTGAAAAAGCCCCATGAAACCATAATATGCGAATTTGAAAATGCCGACGCTCTCTTCAGCGCAGCCGAAACGGTTAAGCACTCAGGCATTAATTTTCCGAGCAGTCTTTATGAAAACGGCGGAAAATACCGCCTTATTATCAATACTGCCGAAGATATTTCAAAGCTTCGCCGCTGCTTTTCCGAATTCGGTTCATGCGAAAGCTGCAGCCCGCTTGAATACGATTTTATAAAAGAGCACTGGAACGAGATAATAAGCGGAAATGCATTGGCGCGAATTCTGAACAATTAAGCCTTATAAGCCTTTTCGGCAAGATTTCTTAAATCCGAAATGGCTTTTGTTGCATCTTCCGCGCCGAAAACCGCGCTGCCCGCAACAAAAACATTCGCGCCGGCAGCAGCAGCGGTTTCAACGGTTTTTTCGTTGATTCCGCCGTCAACCTGAATGTCAACCGAAAGGCCTCTGCGTTTGATTTCTTCGCGCAGGGTCTTTATTTTTTCCATTGTTTCGGGCATGAATGACTGGCCGCCGAAGCCGGGCTCAACGGTCATCACCAGCACCATGGAAAGCTTGTCAAGATAAGGGAAAACCTCTTCCGCCTCGGTTCTGGGCTTTATGCTGATGCCTGCCCTGCAACCGCATTCGAGAATTTTATCAACGGTTTCACCTGCGAGCGAGGAGCTTTCAACATGAAATGTTATAAGGTCGGCTCCCGCCTTTTTGAAATCTTCGATATATTTCAAAGGCTCGTCAATCATAAGATGAACATCAAAAACGAGCTTTGTTTTGCTTCTGATGCTTTTTATAACGGGTGCGCCGAAGGTTATGTTGGGTACAAAACGGCCATCCATAACATCGAGGTGAAGATAATCCGCACCGCATTCCTCCATTCTTACAGCCTCTGCTCCGAGCGCAGAGAAATCGCTTGCAAGCACGGACGGTGAAATTTTAATCATAAATACACTCCTCCCATTATAATCAGTTTATTATAACAGTTTTTGCTCACAAGGTCAATATTTTGCCCTGAAGTAATATAGCATATTTTAAAAGTCAATATTAAAACCAATGTCAGATTTTATATCAATTTTTTGTGAATTTTTCAGCCGCAGCTTATCATATCGAAATATTTGCGGCAACTTTTATTTGCAAAAAAAGCGCTTCAGCCGTTGACATTCCGATAAAAAAATGCTATTATTAATCTGTATATTGCGGTAATTCGCAAATCTATCGTTGAAAGGATAATTTGAAATGAAAAAGTTTTTAGCAATTATGTTTGCACTTGTTTTTGCACTTTCATGCGCAACAACAGCATTTGCAGCCGGCCTCACCTGCCCCTACTGCAACGACACTCTCGCTTCGGAAGAAGCATATAACGAACATATTTCCGAAAAATGCACCGTGCTTTTCCCCGAAAAGCCCGCTGACCCCATGGTTTGCGCAGAGTGCGGTGCTGCTTTTAAAGATGCAACTCAGTATAATATTCACATAACTGAAATCCACGTTCCCAAAGCAACCTGGGGCGACGCGGTTGAAGCTTTCTTCCTTGACCTTGATTATTCCGACTTCACTTCAATTCTCGACAAAATAACAGATGCTCTTACCGGCGTTGGCCTTCCCGGCCTTGTTGTTAAGGTTATCGACCTTCTTGAGCAGGGCGTTATCGCCCTTCTCGGCGAAATTAAATAATCAATTTAAATAACAAACAAGCCGGAGAAACCAATGGTTTCTGCGGCTTTCCGTTTTATACAATACGCATCAGACAATTTCCATAATTCTCTTGAATTCTTCGCTGTTTTTGAATTCGTCGGAGAGCTGAGGTCTGTTTCTGAGACCTTCTTTAATATCTTCGCAGAATGAGCCTTCCCAGAATCGGTATGCCTTTGATTTGTCAAATTCAACCCCTTTAACAGCAGGAGATGTGTGAATGCTCACTTCAGGCATTTCATCATATTTCTTTGCGAGTCTGACAGCCTTCTCAAAATATTCAAGTGCCGCTTTTTCGTCACCCTCGAGATATTTTCTGACCCCGATTCTCTGGCTGTGAATCACTATAAGATAGTAACTCTTTCCGTAGTCGCCGTCGGGCATAACCGCCTCAACAAGATTGATATATGCATCGGATATGTCGTTGTCTTCATCAAGAAAATGATTGTGGCGTCTGTTCATGATTTCACCGAAAAGGCTAAGCATTTCAACCATACCGTTTGCGCACACAGCCGCGCGCTTTTCATCGTCAAACGGATACATATACATCGAAACATAGTCCTGAGTATTTCTCATAATCGGCATCTCGGCAAGAATTGCTTCTGCATCGGAAATGTCAACGCCCGAATTTTCAACAAGACTCAGGTCACGAAGATAGAAGCACATATTTCTCTTACTCCATATTCTGATGCTGTCATCTGTGCAGTAATTGCAGATAATGTCATAAATTCTCTGCATTTCGGGCTTTATGCCGATAAGATATTCGCCGTCATGGTAATCACGGTTGTTTATGAGTGAGCCGAGATATTGCGCAAGAATATCATAGTTGCCGGGAAATTCATGTGCCGCCTTCTTCATCAGTTCCCTTGCTTCATCATATTTTCTTTCATTGCAAAGGCGCGTGTATTCTTCTTTGTATTCATTGGCTTTCTTTTCGTTTTCAATTTCATTGGTGCCGAGAAGAGCATCAACGGTAACGCCGAAGAATGAAGCAATTGTCGGAAGCATCGTTATGTCGGGATAAGTTTCGCCGCGCTCCCATTTGCTGACTGCCTGAAATGACATGCCGAGAAAATCCGCAAGTGCCTCCTGAGTAAGGTCCTTTGATTTGCGAAGCTTCTTAAGATTTTCACCGAAATAAACTGTCATACAAAACCATCCTTTAAAATTAATTTACAGCGCTGTTTGCAACCTAATAATAGCTCTTTTTTAAAAAATAAACAATAACCCGTTCTTTGAAACCAATTCTCTTGTTGAGAGAGTTTTTCTACGCATTTTTTAGTTGCAAAATAAAAATCCGCTCTGCCGAAACAGAGCGGATTGATTTG
>JAZLCS010000171.1:0-24965 GCA_045614385.1 Acutalibacteraceae bacterium
AGAAACCAACACTTATTCAGTTGAAATCGCTGTTTCAGCAGAGGATTTCAGAGCTGCCATTCAGAAGGCTTATCTCAACCAGAGAAAGTCAATTCAGATTCCCGGTTTCCGTAAGGGCAAGGCTCCTCTCATGATGATTGAGAAGCTTTACGGTCAGGAAGTTTTCTTTGAAGACGCTCTTGATATCGTTTTCCCCGACGCTGTTCAGGCTGCTTATGGAGAAGCGGGCATTGTTCCCCTTGATTCACCCCGCGATTTTGACGTTAAGACAATGAGCAAAGAAGAAGGCGTTGTTATGGCCTTCAACGTAACCGTTAAGCCCGAAATCACTCTTAAGGCTTATAAGGGCCTCACCGCTGAGAAGGCAGAGTCCAAGGTTACAAAGGAAGAAATTGACCACGAAATCGAGCATATGCTTGACAGAGGCGCAAGAATCGTTAATGTTGATGACAGAGCCGTTAAAGACGGCGATATCACCGTTATCGACTTTGAAGGCTTTGTTGACGGCGTAGCATTCGACGGCGGCAAGGCTGAAAGATATGAGCTTACAATCGGCTCAGGTTCATTTATCCCCGGCTTTGAAGAGCAGATTGTCGGTCACTCAATCGGTGAAGAATTTGATGTTAACGTAACCTTCCCCGAAGCATACGCTCCCGAGCTTGCTTCAAAGGCTGCTGTTTTCAAGATTAAGCTTCACGAAATCAAGGTTAAGGAGCTTCCCGAGCTTGATGACGAATTTGCCAAGGATATGGGCGAATACGAAACAGTTGACGAGCTTAAGAAGGGCATCGAAGACGATATGCTCAAGAGAAAGCAGGAAAGTGCTCAGCACGCATTCGAAGATGCGGTTATTGATGCTCTCTGCCAGAATGTTGAAGGTGAAATCCCCGAATGCATGTATGAGAACAAGGCTAAGGAAAACATTGATTCCTTTGCTCAGAGAGTTGGTCAGCAGGGTATCGACCTTGACACATATCTCATGTATATGGGTATGGACAAGGCAACCTTCGAGAGCCAGATGAGAGAGCGTGCAGTTGCCGATGTTAAGATTGAGCTTGCAGTTGAAAAGATTGTTGAACTTGAAGAGCTTAAGGCTTCTGACGAAGCAATTGCCGATGAATATGCAAAGATGGCTGAAATGTATCAGCTTGATGTTGAAAAGATTAAGGAACTTGTTCCCGCTGAAACAGTTGCTGCTGAAATCACAAGACAGTCAGCCATAAAGGTTGTTATCGATTCCGCAAAGGCAAAGAAGCCTGCCGCAAAGAGAGCAACCAAGAAGAAGGAAGCTGCAGAAGGCGAAGAAAAGGCTGAAGAAGAAAAGCCCGCAAAGAAGCCCGCTGCTAAGAAAACCACCAAGAAGGCTGCCGAAAAGAAAGAAGAAGCAGCTGAATAATTTAACTTCGGTTGAATAAGTCAGGGTATTTTAAACTATACTTAAATTATGAGTTTTAAGGATAAACCGGTGTAATGCCGGTTTATTCATTATTGCGGAGAAAGGATTGATTTTAATGGCATTAGTACCTTATGTTGTTGAACAGACTAACCGCGGTGAGCGTTCTTATGACATCTTCTCCCGCCTTTTGAACGATAGAATTATCGTTCTCTCCGATGAGGTCAATGACACAACGGCAAGTATTGTTGTTGCTCAGCTTCTTTTCCTTGAGGGTCAGGACCCTGAAAAGGACATTCATCTTTATATCAACAGCCCCGGCGGTTCGGTTACCGCAGGCATGGCTATCTATGACACAATGCAGTATATCAAATGCGATGTTTCAACAATCTGCATGGGCATGGCTGCTTCAATGGGCGCATTCCTGCTTTCGTCGGGTGCAAAGGGCAAGAGATTTGCTCTGCCCAACAGCGAAATCATGATTCACCAGCCTCTCGGCGGTGCAAGGGGTCAGGCAACCGAAATCAAGATTGTTGCCGATCATATTCTCAAAACCAGAGAAAAGCTTAACAGAATTCTTGCTGAGAACACAGGCAGAAGCATTGAAGAAATCGCAAGAGATACCGAAAGAGACAATTACCTCACAGCACAGGAAGCTATGGAATACGGTCTTGTTGATAAGGTAATAGAGAAGAGGTAATTATGCCCAGAGATGACGAAAGAAGGGTTTCCTGCTCATTCTGTTACAAAACGCAGGATCAGGTTGAAAAACTGATTGCAGGCCCGAACGTATATATATGCAACGAATGTATTGACCTTTGCTGCTCGATTATCGAATCCGAGCCGGGTCACAGACACAGCGATGCCGATTTGACCGATTTGCCCAAGCCTCAGGAAATCAAGGCGAAGCTTGATGAATATGTTATCGGTCAGGATGCGGCAAAAATTGCTCTGAGCGTTGCAGTTTATAACCACTATAAGAGAATTGAAAGCAAGGGCAACACCGATGTTGAAATTCAGAAGAGCAACATTCTTCTTCTGGGTCCGACAGGTGTCGGCAAAACAATGCTTGCTCAGACTCTTGCAAAAATACTCGATGTTCCGTTTGCCATCGCCGATGCAACAACGCTCACGGAAGCAGGCTATGTCGGTGAGGACGTTGAAAATATTCTTTTAAGAATCATTCAGGCGGCAGATTTTGATATCGAACGTGCGGAACGCGGCATTATCTATGTTGACGAGATTGATAAGATTGCCCGCAAGAGCGAAAATCCGTCAATAACAAGAGACGTCAGCGGCGAAGGCGTTCAGCAGGCACTTCTCAAGATAATTGAAGGCACGGTTGCGAATGTTCCTCCGCAGGGCGGCAGAAAGCATCCTCAGCAGGAGTTCATTCAGATTGATACTTCAAATATTCTTTTCATCTGCGGCGGTGCGTTTGACGGCATCGAAAAGATAATCGAGAAGCGCTCCGAGGGTTCAACTCTCGGCTTCGGTGCTCAGATTAAGAGCAAGTCCGAGGCGGCAAAAGAAAATCTTATGGAAAAGGTTATTCAGCAGGATTTGGTGAAGTTCGGAATCATTCCCGAGCTTGTCGGCAGAATGCCTGTTGTAACAACACTTAAAGAGCTTGACAAGGATGCGCTTGTCAAGATTCTCACAACGCCCAAGAATGCGATAGTCAAGCAGTATAAAGAGTTGTTCAGGCTTGATGATGTTGAGCTTGAATTTGACGATACTGCTCTTGAAGCGATTGCAGATAAGGCGCTTGAAAAGAAAACGGGCGCAAGAGGTCTTCGTTCCATAATCGAAAGCGTGCTTATGCCGATTATGTATGAAGTTCCGTCAGACTATACGGTTGAGCGTGTATGCATAACCGCAGCTTGTGTTAACGATGGCGCAGAGCCTCTTGTTGAGCGCAACCCCAACAGAAAAAAGGTTAAGGTTTCTCCTCCGCCAAAGGTCACAAAACCCCGCAGCGCAGGATAAATAATTAACAGGTGATTTGCTGAAAAAGTAAATCACCTGTTTTTTGTGCTTTTTAAATATTGGTTTGCGGATTGTTAAATCATTCTCTTGTGACACTCTTAATCCAATTAAACCTGTTTACCTTAACTGCCGCAACGGCGCATTTGAGCACCTGGTCTGCTTTGAGGCATGCAAAAGTAACAACCACGGGAAATTTAAAAACAAATGCGCTTAATGCGCTCATTGGCAAAACAATCAGCCACATGAAAATGATATCGTTTTTGAGAACAAAAGAGGTTTCACCGCCGCCGGAGACAATTCCGCAAAGGGCGGGAGCTTCATATGCCGTGCCGATTATCGTAACTGCAAGCACCCATATGAATTGATTGGTTATATCGATTGTTTCGGGTGATGCGTTGTAAAAATCTATTATCAGATTTTTTGTCAGCATAAGAATAGCACTTGATGCAACGCCGATTGCAAGAAAAATCAGCTGTAGATTTTTGCTCCTTTTTTTTATGATTTCCATTGGCTTGTTTTCGCCTATAGTCTTACCTATCAGAACGCAGGCAACATTGCTTGAAGCATAGCAGATAACCGTTGCCACCTGAAAAATCGTTGTTGCAATGCTGTTTGCGGCAATAGCGCTTTCAACAAGTCTTCCGATGATTGCGCCCTGAATGCTCATTGCAACTCCCCACGAAACGCTGCTCATCATAAGAGGTAAGCCTGTTTTGAAATAGTCTTTTATCATTTGCGAATCGGTGATAAACAAATCTCGGATTCGTATTTTGAGCTTTTTGTCTATAAATAAAATGTATATAACAACAACCGCAAGCTCGATTGCTCTTGAAATCAGCGTTGCAAGTGCGGCGCCCCTGATACCCATTTCGGGTGCTCCGAATTTGCCGTAAATCAAAGCATAATTTAAAAATATGTTGATTGCAAATGATGAAAGAGAAACATAAAAACCGATTTTAACCGTTTCAACGCTTCTGAGAACAGCAAGAAGTATTGCAGAAAGCGTGAATAATAAGTATGTGTGTTTGATAACATCAAGATAAAGCACTGCCTGCTCAATAACCGCTGTCTTGTCGGTGAAAAGGCGGATAAGAGCTTCGGGCGCAATTGACGCAAAGGCAAATATCAGACATGTGAAGATTATTCCCAGCCACATTGCAACCGCTGAAACCCTGTGAATCGGCTTTGTTTCGTTCTGACCCCAGTATTGCGAAGCGATAACCGTCATGCCCGAGGATATGCCCGATGCTGCCATATTGAGAAAAAACTGGATATTGTTGCATATGCCGACACCGCTGAGTGCGGTTTCACTGTATGCGCCCATCATAACCGAATCGGCAAGATTAACGCCGAAAACAATCAGGTTTTGCAGTGCCATTGTTAAGGTCATGACAAAAAATGCTTTGTAAAAGCTGCTGTCTTTAATTTTTTCTTTCATTTTATTTTCTCCGTTTTTGTTGTGTGAGGGTTATTTATGAATCATCCGAAAAAAGTATATCACCGAAAAAACACAAATTCAAGGCGCAATCTTAATAAATTGCTAAGATTTTTGTTTCAAAAAAGAAAAATGATGATATCTTATAATGGTATAATTCAAATCAAGGGACAAAAGAAAAATGAAAGGTGAAAGAAAAATGAACGTATATGACTTTGACAATACTATTTATCGCGGCGAATCGGGGGTTGACCTTTTTAAGTATTTTCTCAAAAGGGACCCGAAGCTGATAACCTCTCTTCCGTGGGCGGTCAGCTGCATTGCAAAATATAAAGCAACAAAGATGACTCTTGATGATGTTTTGGAGAATTATGCGGGAATAATTGAAAGCTATGCGGCAAAGATTGACGATATAGAGGGAAATGTTGAAAAATTCTGGGATAAAAACAGTTATAAAATCAAGTCTTTTTATCTCAGACAGAGAAAAGATGATGATATCATAATTTCAGCCTGTATTGATGTTGTGCTTGAAGAAATATGCAAAAGACTCAATATAAAAAATTATGTCGGTTCAGAGGTTGACCTCGAAAACCGCAAGCTTATCAATTTCTGCTACAGAGAAAACAAGGTTAAGGTATTTAAAGAAAAATTCCCCGATGCGGTGATTGAAAATTTTTATACCGATTCTCTCAATGACCAACCGATGATAGATCTTGCACAAAACGCATTTCTTGTTAAGGGTAATAAAATAACGAAGATTAAGTAACAATACCCACGATTATTCTCTTCCGGAAATAATCGTGGGTATTAATTTTAAAAGATTATGAATATTTTCTTGCCCATGCATAGGGTGAAAACAGCATAAGCATCGGGATAAGCTCAAGTCTGCCTGCCAGCATGTCAAAGCTGAGAACAAGCTTGCTCAGCACGGAAAAATCTGCAAAATTGCCGTATGGGCCGACAGCACCGAGACCGGGGCCGACATTGTTGATACACGTCAGAACAGCTGTAGATGTTGTGACGATATCACGTCCGTCTATGGAAACAACAGCTATTGAAGCGAAGATAATCAGAAAATACATTGCAAAAAGCACCGAAACACTCTTTACAACAGTTTCATCCACACTTTTCTTATCAATCTTGACGGTTTCAATACTGCGCGGATTGATAGCTTTTTTTATGTCACGAAGCCCGCTTTTGACAATAATAACTATTCGTGAAATCTTGAATCCGCCGCATGTAGATCCGGCACAAGCACCGGAGATGGTCAGGAAAACAAGCACCACTTTTGCGATAACCGGCCAGGTATCAAAATTTGTGGTTGTAAATCCGGTTGTCGATATAATTGATGCAACCTGGAAGAAAGAGTAGCGGAAAGAATCGCCGGGAGTATGCTTGGTTGACATAAGGCTCAGGGCAATGATGATAACCGAACCGGCAACAATGCCAAGATACCAGCGAAGCTCTTCGCTTTTGATTGCTTCCTTGCCTTGCTTGACAAGCATCAGATAATAGAGGTTGAAGTTTACGCCGAAAATAATCATGAAAACAGCAATAACCATTTCGCTGTATATACTGTTATAACCTTCAATGCTGTTATTGAGCACTGCAAATCCGCCCGTACCTGCCGTGGCTAAGCTGTTGACAATGCTGTCAAAAACGGGCATGCCGCCCGCAACAAGAAGAATTGCCTCCAACGCTGTGAGTGCGCAGTAAATGCCGTAAAGAATCCGTGCAGATGCTTTGAGCTTTGAAACAAGCTTTCCGACGGTTGGCCCCGGCACCTCTGCTCTCATTATGTGCATGGATGAGTTTTCTGTTTTTGGCATAATGGCGATAACAAAAACAAGAATTCCCATGCCGCCTATCCAATGGGTAAAGCTGCGCCAGAAAAGAAGGCTTTTCGGCATTGATTCAACCTCTCGGAGAATTGTTGAGCCGGCGGTTGTAAATCCCGAAACGGTCTCAAAAAAAGCATCCGTAAAGCTCGGAATATATCCGCTGATATAAAAAGGCAATGCGCCGAAAAGAGAAATCAGAATCCAGGCAAGCGCAACAATGGCGTAGCCGTCTTTTGCATAAATTGCAGTTTTTTCAGGTTTTTTGCGAACAGCAAACAGACCCGTTGCGGTCAGTGCCGCGATTGTCAGCGCAAAAGCTGTCAATGTGCTTTCACCATATATGATTGCGCCGATTGCGGGGAACACAAGAAGAACCGCTTCAATGAGCAGAATTCTGCCTATGTTATATAAAACCATTTTGTTGTTCATAACGTTCCTCCGATGTTATCAGACGAAAATATCATGCAAATCTTCGATAATTCTTCCGGTTGTAACAACGATAACGCTGTCGTGAGCCTTCATAACATCATCGCCGCCCGGGAAAATAGTTTTTCCGTTGCGGATTATACAGCCGACAAGAATATTCGGAAGCAGGTTGAGATCTTTAAACGGAATGTTTTCATACCCTGCATCTTCGGGAACTATGAATTCAACAGCCTCAACTTTTCCGTTAACAAGTTTATGGAGAGTCTGAATCTGTGAGTTGCCTGCGGAGTTGTGAAGCGCACGGACATATCTTGTTACAAGATTACCTGCAACAATCTGCGGAGAAACAACGGTTTCCAGACCGATATCGTTAAGAATTGAATATGAATGGCGGTTAACTTTGGTTATAACTTTATTAATTCCTTTAGATTCGGCATACATGGAAACAATAATGTTTTCTTCGTCAATGCCGGTCAGAGAAACAAGCGCATCCTGCCTTTCAAGACCTTGTTCATCAAGGATATCCTGGTCTGTTCCGTCGCCGTGAATAACGGTAACGTCAGGCAAAACATCCGTAAGATGATAACAGCGTTCATCATTATGCTCAACAAGCTTGATGTTGCGGCCTGTATCCGAAAGAAGTTTTGCAAGGTAATATCCTATTCTTCCGCCGCCGATAATCATAACATTTTTGATTCTTTGCTTATAAACGCCTGTTTGCTTCATAAAAAGGGAGAGCTCAGCTCTTGTTCCGGTTATGCTGATAACATCGTCACATCTGATAATGAAATCACCGGAGGGAATAAAAACTTCTTCATCTCTTTGAACCGCACAGACAAGAACCTTTGCCTTGCTTTTTTTACGAAGCTCATAAAGAGGGGAGTCGCAGAGAATGTTGTCGGAATGAACACGTACGCTGGCAATTTCTATTTTGCCTCTTGCAAAAGAATCGAGGTTGGCGGCAGAGGGGAAACGGATGATTCTTGAAATTTCGTTAGCGGTTTCAAACTCCGGATTAACAACCATGCTGATGCCGAGCTCGTTGCGCAAAAATTGCATTTGATTTGCATAATCCGGGTTGCGGACTCTGGCAATCGTGTTTTCGGTGCCCATTTTTTTTGCGATAAGACAGCAAAGGATATTCATTTCATCCGATGCAGTCGCCGCAATGAGGAGCTTTGCTTTGGCTGCGCCTGCTGTTTCGAGCACTTCGCATGTTGCGCCGTTACCGCAGACACCCATAACGTCGTAAGTGTCAACAGTTGAGGTGAGCTTATTATTGTTAATGTCAACAACCGTGATGCTGTGACCTTCGTTTACAAGCTGTTTAGTCATTGTGATTCCGAGTTTTCCGAGACCAACAATTATAATATGCATTAAGATAACCTCTTTTTATATTATTTGTTTTCAATTTTCTTGAATTCCTTAACGAGGAAGAAAAGAGGAATAACAATAATTGCGCCGGCTATTGCAGCTCCGAGATAAATATGGGGAGCGGGGATGTTAACCATTTCACCGTAATCGTTTGCATACTGAGCGGTGGCATAGATATCGGTGATTTTTGCAGCAATTCTGGGGCCGATAATCATGGGAAGCATAACATAGAAAATCATTCGTATGCCTTGAAGCTGGCCTGCTTTGTCTTCGGGAGTGAAGTCGCGAATGGCGGCATTAAGCATGATCATGAGAAGTCCGTAACCGACTATTGCAATAATTGCCGAGAGAGCGAACCAAATGATGTTTTTATCAGCAAAATAAACAAGAACAAGACCGATGATAAAGAATGCTGCCGAAGGATAAAGGAAAGGTGCTTTTCCTTTTTTGTCGCTGAGAATAACAATTGAAATAAGAGCTGCAATTGCTCCGACAACAACAACGATTGCAAGAATAACTGTGGGAACAGTCAGCTTTAATGTTGACATGTCAATATAGTGGTCAACATAAATGAATAGGTAAGGGAAGAATATCTGGCTTGCGATTGAGAAAATGCCGGAGCAGATAAGAGAAATATAAAGACCCTTATTGTTTTTGATAACCGAAGGTCTGAAGCCGTAAGTAAGGCATTCGATAAAGCTTACGTTTGACTGAACACCGTTTCTGGAATCTTTTATGGAGAAAATGCCGACAACACCGCACAGTGTAACAATAAGACCGAGGCCGATAAAGCAAGCGGGATAGCCGAATTTGCCTGAAAGAGTGCCGAACGCGGCGGTAACAACAACCATTGCAATAACAGGAAGCAAAGCAAGAAGAGATTCAACTTTAGCTCTGTTTGAAGGAGCCGTTATATCTGTTATCCATGCGTTGAATGCGGCGTCGTTACTTGTTGAACCCATAAATGTCATAAGGCAGTCCATAATGATAACGAGAATAACCGTTGTGCTTACTGCAGCGGCAGGAGTTGTGCCCATGATTTTTGCAACATTTTCGGGAGAAATAAGGGCAAAAGCCATAACGGTTACACCCCATATAATATAGCCTGCACAGATGAATATTTTTCTTTTGTTTATTTTATCGCTGAGGCTGCCCATAAAAAGGGTTGTGAGAACGGCAACAACCGAGCTTGCGGCAACCATGTTTGAAATATCGGTTGAGTCGCCGCCGATTTCGTTGAAAAGAAACAGATTGAAGAAGTTGTTTTCAACAGCCCATGCAACCTGACCCATGAAGCCGAAGAGGATAATATTGAGAATAAGTGATTTGCCGAGTTTTGCATTTTTTTCCATGGTTTAACCTCCGAACCTTTCAAAAAGATATTTTACTAAAAAACAGATTGCCGTGATACCCGCAGCAGCACCTGCAGCATAGCCAACAATATGCATAAACAGGCTTTGTCTGTCGGTGAAGTTTCTGAGAATGGGGCCGAGACTTTCGCTTTTAAGACCGAATTGTTTGAAACGTTTGAGTTCATGAGTGAACTTTTCGGGATTTTTTTCATCAACGGTAACAAGTCTTACGCAGCTTCTGCAGCCGTCGGTGTATGCTCTGAAACCTGCGGTTCTGTGTTGAGCAAGGAATATTCCGTCTGTCCAACCCGAAAAGTCGTTGAGATGGTCGTGGCCGAAGAATGCGCCGAGTATACCGCCGACCTTTTTCCAGCTTTCAAACTGACCGTTGTTTACATCGGGGGAGCACGGTCCTTCGCCGACAACGTCGGCAACCCCGTCTTTGCCGACATACCATGTGTTTCTTTTTGTGTTGTAGCCTCTTACCGCAACGGGAAGCTCCCAAAACTTTGCTTTTCTGAGAAGATTGTATTCCTCGGGAACCGGTGTGTGCTGAAAAATAAATGATGGCATGGCTTTGCCGCCGTTAAGTTCTTTCAGCTTTGCACTTTCTGCTTCAAACCACTCAATCTGGTCCGTATGAACATAGTCATAATGCGAAATTTCTCTGTTTTCGTGGCAGTTGTTGGAATCGATGAACCAAAGACAGAAAACCGGTTTTTCTCCGTCGGAAGAATAAATGAGTTCTTTAAAGTTTGCATTTCCCGTGACTTCTGCGGGCGCATCGTTTCTCGCTATAATTCCGATTTCTTTGTAAATTTCAACAACCTCATCTTCGTGGCCGTGATCGTGTTCGTGATTTCCGAGAACTGCGGCAACAGGAATATCTCTGTCTGATATCGGCTTGACAACGTTATACATCATCTCTTTGAACTCATCGGGTGCTTCTGCGATTTTGTTAGTGTTGCAGTTATCACCGAGGAGAACGCATAAATCGGGTTTGTACTCATCAAGAGCCGCAATCATAAGCTTTTGCATGTCCTTGAATTTAGGATTTGTTTTATAGTCATAATGCTCATGAATGTCGCCGAAGAGAAGAATTTTAAATTTACCGTTATTGAACTTAAGTTTCATATTCATCACCTTTATGAATAATTCACGGCAACCGCCAAAAGCATCATTGCAACCGAAAGAACGCCTTCAAGCGCAAAGAGTTTCCAAGAAAACTTGAGCCATTTGCCGTAAGAAACATTGACAAGACCGATTGCAACAATCATGATTCCGCTTGTCGGATAAAGCAGGTTTGTAAAGCCGTCTCCGAGGCAGAAAGCGAGTGTTACGCTTTGGCGGGAAACCTCAACCATATCCGCAAGCGGAAGAACGATCGGCATGATAAGAAATGCCTTTGCCGTACCGCTTCCGATAAAGAATTCAAGAACAACAATAAATGCGAAGAGCATCAGTATCGCCGTAAAGGGAGATACGTTCTGAATTAAATTATAAACAAAATTAAGAATGGTGGGGATGATATTTCCTTGGTCAAGAATGTATGTGATGGAAAGAATAATAACAATAATGGGAACAATCGGTGCGATGGTTTTAATGCCTTCGCCAAAGCTGTTCAGAAGCTTTTTGGCGCCGAAACCGGAAAAATGACCCGCAAGAAAACCTCCGATTGTGAAAAGCAACGCCATTCCCGGCAGAGAAATTCCGCCTTCGGCTCCTAAAACAAAATCAAGAGTGATGCAGATTAATACGCCTGCGAGGCATAAGAGAAATGCTTTTGATGCTTTTTTGATTCTTGCATCGCTGAGTATAACCATGCTGTCATCAAGGTTGTATTTTTCGCGAAGAGCGATATCTGTTTCGTAGCAGAGTGATTTCTGCGGATTCTTTTCGATTTTTTTTGCGTATGCGGTTAAAAATCCGGCAAGAACCGCATAAACGAGAACGAAAACGAGCACTCTGAATGCCGTGCCTGAAAAAACAGGAATATCCGCCATTTTCTGAACCGTTACAACATTAAAAGGATTGAATGTTGCGGCGGTGAATCCAAACGCAACTGCAACCAGGCTCATGCCGAGGCCGACAAAAGAATCCCACCCCAATGCAAGCGAAATGGCAACCGCAATCGGAACAAGGGTAACGGATTCTTCGAGAATTCCTGCTGTTGAACTCAGAAACATGCAGACAAGAATCATGAGATTGAGAAGAACATATTTTTTGTTGCCGAATTTCTGAATAATCAGTGCCATTATGTATTTGAGAACATTGCATTTATCCAGAATCAGAAAGGTTCCGCCGATAAGCGTTATGATTAAGATTATTCCCACACCTGTCAGAGCGGTTTCGGTTCCGAAAACGAGAATGGGGGCGAGAAAAATTTTCCAAATCGGAAGTTTATCTTCAATCCGGGTGTATGTGCCGTTAATTATTGTTCCGTCGGGGTTGGTTTCATAAATGCCCCTGGGCAAAACCTGCGTTAAAATGCCTGCAAATGCCATAATGGCAACAAGAAGCACGCAGATAAGCACAACGGTTTTTTTGTTTATTGAAAGACCTGCATTTTTATTTTCGTTATTTGACAATTTTATCATCCTCTCCAACAATCGTCATTGTAGCACAAACATGAAAGGTTTTGCAACTGTATATCAAAATAATCTTAAATATAAAAGAAAAATTTATGTTGTGCATCTGACTGAAATATGGTAAACTAAAATAAAATCATCAGGAAAGGTTTGATTTTGTGAAAAAAATAATCGCACTGATTCTTTCTGTAGTTATGCTGTTTTCCGTTCTTGCGCCTGCGGCATCTGCTGTTGACGGCAAATGCAATTGCGGAATAACGCCCATCATTTATGTCGGTCCGCTCGGTAATACCGATATTTATGAAAACTACGGCGCCGAAAATCAGAAAACTCTTTTTAGACCGGATACCAAAACAATTATAGAAATCGTTGTGAAGCTTCTTCCGGGTTTGTTCAAACTTGCGTTTTTGGATTTCAACGGTTTCGGCGATGTTCTTATCGATACCGTTTATGATGCAATGGGCGCGATGGCTCTTGACGGCGACGGCAATTCGGCAGAAAATGTTTCTGTTGTTATTGAAATGCCCGAAGAGCAGGTTCACAGCAAGGATTCGCAGTATTATTTCCATTATGATTGGCGACTTGACCCTGTTGAGGTTGCAGGTCAGCTTGACGAATTTGTTAAATATGTTATGGAGCTTACAGGCCACGACAAGGTGCATTTTCGCGCCTCTTCAATGGGCGGCGTTGTAACTCTTGCTTATTTCAATGAATACGGCACAGACGATGTTGACGCCTGCGTGTTCCAGAGCTGTCCGCTTCTCGGAACCGACGTTGCGGGTGACCTTCTCTGCAGAAAGCTCAAGCTTGATGCAAGAGCTCTTCTTGACTATGCAACCGACGGTTATCCTCCCTTCTCCTTTGAGGATACTCTTCTTTATTTCCTTTTTAACGGTCTTTATTACAGCGGTCTTGTTGATACAGTTCTTTTTGCAGGCGAGATTATTCTTGAAAAGCTTGAAACCAAGGTGTTTGATGAGCTTATGACTCCTGTTTTCGGCACTCTTCTCGGTCTTTGGGCTTTTGTTCCCGACGGTGCATACGAAGAAGCCAAAAAGATTAACCTTGACCCCGAAACTCAGGCAGGTCTTATAAAAAAGGCAGATTATTATCATTATCAGATTCAGCAGAGAGCCGATGAAATTCTGAACGGAGCGATTGATGACGGCGTTCGCATAATGATTGTTGCGGGCTATAATATCCAGAGAACTCCGCTTGTTGAAAACATGAACAACAACAGTGACGCAACCGTTGACACAAAATATGCTTCTGCGGGCGCAACCGTTGCACCTCTTAACGGCACTCTCGGCGATGATTATAAGCAGGCATGCACAGACTGCGGCCATAATCATCTTTCACCCGACGGCGTTATCGATGCATCAACCTGCATCCTGCCTGAACATACATGGTTCATCAAGGATATGCTTCATTCAAATGCGCATGACGGTATAATGGAGATGTATCACTGGTTTATGTATGCAGATGAATATTATGACGTATGGTCAAACCCTGCATATACTCAGTTCCTTCAGAACGATAAGCCTAATCTCAGAATGATTCCGATGGGTAATTTTGCAGACGGCGCGGTTGCACCGACTTTTGATGAAGGCGATTCTTTCTATAACAAATTCGAAAAGTATGTTGCACCCGTTACAGACGGCATATTCTCGTTCCTTGACAAATGCAGGGAGAAAATCGGGCTGTAAGAATAAAACAGGAGAATAACCCAAAAATAATCGGGAGGTTTAAGGGCGACGCTTCATAAGGTATTAAAACCTTAAAAAGGATATTTTGGCATATAACTGCGTTGAAAATGCTCGGAATCCGTCAAGGATTTCTGTGCTTTTCGCCTTGTTCTATATCCAAACTTCCTTGTGAAGTGTCGCTCAAGCCTCCCGATTTTCTTTTTTACGGTGATTTTATGAACGCTCGAATCAAGCTTTCCGCCAGAGCCGCGCTGGCAGGCTCGCAACTGAAAATAGTGCCCCTCGTAACAGCAATTATGTTTTTGCTTTTTACTTTCTCTTTATGCAATGCCGCCGTTAATATGATACAGACAGCAGAAAAAGGAGTTCTGATTGTTTTTTCGGCTTTTTCTCTTCTGGCTTTTATTGTTGCCGTGAGTCCGTTGAGACTTCGGCTCGAAATAAAACACTTGCTTCTTGCGCGCGGGATGAACCCAAGCCGAAAAATAAGTCTCGGTTTATCCGGTGTCTTCAAGTCATGCGGCATGCTGATTTGTCTGTTCGTTCTTAAAGCCTTTTGGCTTTTGTTTTTTGAGTTGATTCCTTTATCATCGATAGTTGCTTTTGCGGCTTATGCCGCGGGAAACGCCGTCAGTCTCAAAGCGGCATATATGATTTGGGGCGGAATTACTTTTATTGCGCTTGCAGGATTGGCTTTTTACGCGCTGTTTATTCAGAGATATTCAAAAGCATGGTTTTATCTGGCATGCTTCAAGGATATGAAAATTTTTGAAGCGATTGAAGAAAGCGTTAAAAAAACCCAAAATATGCTTTCGGAAATTATGCTTTTTAAGCTCGGCTTTATTCCGTGGTTTCTGCTGTGCATCGGTATTGCGCCTGCGCTTTTTGTTATTCCATATTATAAACAAAGCATCACCTGTTATTTTTTGAATAACAGATGATGCAAAAATCAGATTTTGATTTTAAAAACAGCCTTTTTGATTTTATCGCTGCCCATTTTAATGCAAGGTTTATGGGTGTCGTCGGGAGCAAGGAAAACAAAAGTGCCTTCGGTAAGTGCAATACGTGATGCCTCTGCTGCCTGAGCGGTAAAAAATTCAATGTCGGGCTTGTATCCCGTGGATTCTCTTGCAAATTCAAGGGGCAAAACATCAATATATTCTCCGCCCGTGATGGCATATTGCAAGTCGTGATAATCTCTGTGTGCTTCAAAATCGCCGCCGTTTGCAGGCTCATATTCCGAAATGCCAACCTTAATTCCTTCTGCAACGTCATATCCGCCGCATTCCATGGTTTTCATATCGTTTTCTTCAATGAACTTTGCAATTGCTTCAAAAGCAGAGTTGAAAGATGCATATGCTCTTAAGTTTTTTGCGGTATCGTAAATCATTGTTTATTCTCCTTTTTATGGAATCTGTATGATGCGATTACAGGCACCGCTATCATTATAGCAAAGATTGCGATATAAAGCCACATCAAATTGAAAAAAGATGTTGAGATAAGCAGAAGTCCGCCAACTACCCATACTTTACCTGAAATACGATGGGTATAATTCCAGTTTTCTTCACTGTTTAAAGTCCAGGGAATTTTGATGCCTACGGTGTAGCTTTGACTCATTTTCGGCAGATAATTTCCCGTCACAACAAAGAAAAGTCCGAAAAAAAGTATTATGGGCGTACTGACGTTGAATTCTTCGCCGAGAGCGTAGGCATAAATTATTGCATGGAGCAAAACAGATAATGCGGGAATTATCCAGAGAACAAGAGCTGTTGATTTTTTGCCGAAGTTTTTCATTTTCGGGTCAAGACCCGACAAAAAGGCACACAGCCATTGCATTGCAACCATAAAAGCGGGAAAGCCGAAAACGGCGAAAGGTTTGCTTGCGTAGCCGTCAGCACTGCCGTTTATATCAAAATGCATCGGCATCTGCTCGGGCAGTTTATCCCATAATATCAAGCCTGCAATTATCGGCAGAAGAGTAATTACGGAAGTCAGAATAAGTGTTTTGAGATTCTTTTTAATCATTTGCTCCGTCTCCTTTCAGGTTTTTTATCCATAGCAGTGTTTCCTCAAGCACGGAAACGTTGATAGTGTAATAGATGAATTTTCCGTCACGCTCGTCGCGGATTAAATCTGCATCTTTCAGCACGGAAAGATGCCTTGAAATTGCCGCAAAGCTGATGTCAAACGAATCGGATATTTCGCCTGCGGATTTGGTTCCGCTTTTGAGCAGATTAAGTATTTCTCTTCGGGTAGGGTCGGACAACGCTTTCAATGTGTTTTGTATACCCATATACTCACCTCCAACATTTAACATTTAACCTAATTGTTAAATGTATTGTATCACTCACAGGCGCCTTTGTCAATAGTTATTGACACTTTTTTTGCAGCATGTTAAACTGATAGTATAAAAATCATGGAAGTGATGTAAATGATAATGAAATATCTTTGTATAATTCTTGCAACGCTTCAGACTTGGGCGTTCGGCATTTTCACAAATGACAGTACTCAGTCTATAGGAGTGAATAAATACGTGGAGCATCAGACCTTTGAAACCTTCGGCACAAGCTCGGCGTGGTGGTCACAGACCATTGATGATGAAGCAACTGCCCGCGAAATTGCAAGGCTTCTTTATGATGATGAAACGGGTCTCGGACTTGATGTTTACCGTTATAATATCGGTGCCGGTGAAAAAGAGAACCCGAACACACGCATCGGCGACCCTAACCGCAGAGCGGAAAGCTTTTATGTTTTGAATGAAGAAACAGGCGAATATGAATATGATTTTACCCGCGATGCCAATGCGCGCAGAATGCTTGACATGGCGGTTGAATACGGCGCAAGCGAGGTAATTCTCTTTTGCAACAGCCCTCATTTTTCAATGACTGCAAGCGGTCAGGCATCGGGCGGACTCACCCCGTATTTTTCAAATCTTCCCAAAGAAAATTATATGGCATTTGTTGATTATGTTCTCACAATTGCCGATTGGTTTGTTGCTCAGGGTTATCCGGTGACTGCAATCTCTCCGATAAACGAGCCTCAGTGGGCATGGGGCGGTGATTGGGTCGGTCAGGAAGCCTGCCATTATTCGGCAGATGAAACAGTTGAGGTGCTTGAGCTTTTTGCAACGGAAATGAAAAAACGAAACTCGCCATATAAGTTGAGCGGACCCGAAACAGGTGAGCTTTCGCCCGGATATTACGAATATATTGATAAATTCTTTGCAAGCGAAATTCTCAATGAATTCTGTGATTCGTATGCGGGTCACAGCTATTGGATAGATAATAAAATTGATGTCAAATCCGCAGCGGGCAAAAAGATTAAAAATGAATATCCCGATAAGAAATTTGAAATGAGCGAATGGTGCGAGCTGCCGCTGACGCTTGACTCAACAACAATAGACAGCGGACTTTATATGGCAAACATAATGATTCAGGATTTGAATTTGCTCAATGCCGTTTCGTGGCAAAGCTGGACTGCCGTTAACGGTGACGGGCTTATGGAGTTAAAGGACGGAGAACTTGTTCTTTATAACCGCTATTATGCCTATAAGCATTTCTCAAGCTTTATTAAAAAAGGCATGGTTCGTGTTGATGTTATGGACAGCTTCAAAGAAAATTCGCAGATAGCATCAATCGCTTTTAAAGACAGCGAAAAAACCGTTATGGTTCTTGTCAACAACGCAGAAACAGACCAAGAAATCAAGCTTTTTAATTTGTGGAAGTCAATGGAAATTTATCAGACTGATAAAACCCATAACTGCGAGCAGGTTTATTCAGGCGGATATTCACGAAGCGTAACACTGCCGTCAAAAAGCATAACCACTATAGTTATGCATGATTTTATATAAAAAGGGTGAATGATTATGAAGAAGTTTAAAGTTGGTATAGTAGGCTGCGGCGGCATTGCAAACGGTTCGCATTTTCCTGCTTATATGCTTGAAAAGCGCGCGGAAATAGTCGGACTTTGCGATATCAAGCCCGAGAGAGCCGAAAAAGCAAAAAAGACATTGTTCCATGGCGCAAAAACATATTCCGATTATAAGGAAATGCTTAAAGATGAGTCAATTGATTATATTGACATCTGCACACCTAACTATCTGCATTCGATAATTGCCGTTGATGCGCTTAACGCAGGCAAACATGTTCTTTGTGAAAAGCCTGATGCAGTCAGCGTTGAAGAAGCTCTTAAAATGAAAGAAGCTGCTGAGAGAAACGGCAAAAAGCTGATGGTTATAAGAAACAACCGTTATTACGGCACCTCATTTGAAATCAAGAAATTTGCTGAAGAAGGCGGCTTCGGTCAGATATATGCGGGCAAGTGCGGCTGGGTGCGCCGCCGGGGAATTCCCGGCAAGGGCGGCTGGTTCACAACCAAAGCACAGTCGGGCGGCGGACCGCTCATTGATTTGGGCGTTCACATGATTGACCTTGCAGTCTGGTTCATGGGCAACCCAAAGCCTGTCAGCGTCAGCGGCAACACTTTCTGCAAATTTGCCGATAACGATTCCGTGGACTCACCCGAAGCAAAGTTCGGTGACAAGCTTGAAGACGGAACTTTCGACGTTGAAGACCTTGCAATGGGTCTTATCCGTTTTGACAACGGAGCTGTTCTTCAAGTTGAATTCTCATGGGCTTCTAACATCAGAAAGGAATACCGTTTTGTTGAACTCAGAGGCGAAAAAGCAGGTCTTGAATGGGTTGACGGAAAAGCGGAAATTTTCTATGAAGAAAACGGAAAACAAATTAACCAAAAGGTCAAGGGCAAAAGAACGCCGATGGCTCATAAGGTTAATATCAGCCATTTTATTGATGTGCTTGAAGGTGCGGAACCGATATTTGTTCCCGAGCAGGGCGTTGATATGATTAAAATTCTTTCTGCAATTTATGAATCCGCCAAAACAGGCAAAGAAGTTTTGCTTTAAACAAAAAGCTTGCACGGTTTTTCCGTGCAAGCTTTTTAGTTGTTTTCATAAATTGACGGTTCGTTAGTATAAGCAATATCTAAAGTTTTCAGATTTTGATTATAGAGAAGAAATGCAGCAAAGACAACGCCGCCGATTTCTTTGGTGACGTTAACGGAAATTGTGGCGCAGCCGTCAATTGTTGCAGTGGTAATAACTCCGCTGAAGCCTTCTTCGCCTAACTTATTATAATACGCTTCAAATTCGGTTTCCTCAACGCCTATGAAACCGTCTGTAAATCTGAAATCCCAATGCCAAGAAGGGGATGCGAATGTGCCGTCAAAATCATATGTTTCATGATTGCCTTCGGCATCATGCCCGCAGTAAACACCTCTGGCTTTGGTGAAGCCGTTAAATTTCGGAAAAAACTCGGTCAATTCTTTCGGAAAGTTATCTCGGCATTCAAGGATGTCTATGGTGAATTTGACTTCATTATCTTCAACAACCGAAGTGTTGCTGATTTTGACAAGATGTTTTCCGTCTTGCCAATATCCTTTAAAACCGTCGGTGTAGTATGTGCCGTTGCTTATTTTTTTTATTCCGCCGATGTAGCCGTTTTCTTCCATTTCGCTTGAAAAGGCAAAAAGCACGTGCTCCGGGCAGGTGAATTCAAGTCTTACCCAATCCGAAAGATAGTTTTTGTTAGCTTTTCCCGATACAACGGAAATATCATGTGTTTTTTCAGGGGGTGCAGGAAAATTTTCAGGCAGAAGGTCCGAACCCCATTTTGCTGCATATTCAACAGCTTTTTCGGTGGTTATATTTTGCTGAGTGGTCTGTGCGGTTGTTGCAGCAGCTGTTGTTGTTTCGCTGTTTGTGTTTTGATTTGAGCATGCGCACAGAAAAAGGAAAGATATTGATATAAAAAAAGCAATTATTCGTTTCATCTCATGCCTCCCTTAATACGTTGCAATTTTAACACGGATTCATGTTTTTGTAAACATCAATATATAATTAATTTGCAATTTATTGTGTCTGTATGCTATACTGCTTATAATAAGTTGCAAGGAGAAAGAAAATGCCGAGAAATATTGATTATACTGTGCCGCTTGAATATGACGGCAGAAAAACCGTCCATTTTTTGCGTGGATACTGCGGTTTTTCTTCCCGACTCATGCGCAAGGTGAAATATGCACTTAAATGCAACGGCGAGCCGACAAGAACAATTGATACAATCAAATGCGGCGACATTATCAGCGTTTCCATTCCCGATGACGATGCGTTGCCTGAGGTAACGGAAGCTGAAATTGAGATAATTTATGAGGATGAAGATATCCTTGTTATCAACAAATCACCTTTTATGGCGATGCATCCGACTCATAATCATCAGGGTGATACACTTGCAAATGCCGTTACTGCTTATCTGACCCGAAAAGGAAAAAATGTTGCCTTCAGAGCCGTCGGCAGGCTTGATAAGGGCACTTCTGGTGTTGTTGTGTGCGCTATAAATCCTCTTTCTGCATGCAAGCTTTCGGGGAAAATAGAAAAGGAATATTGTGCGCTTGTGCAGGGTGAATTAAAAGGTGAGGGCAGAATCGATGTTCCTATTTACCGCCCGGACCCTATGAAAACATTAAGAGCGTGTTCTTATGAGCTTGGCGTTGAGCCTGCATTCACAAATTGGAAGGCAGAAAAAATTTTTGACGGTGCAACCCTTTTGAGTCTTCGTCTTGAAACGGGCAGAACGCATCAGATAAGAGTGCATATGGCATTTTCGGGTCATCCGCTTGCGGGGGATACTATGTACGGCAATTTTATGCCGGAAATCGGTCATCAGCTGCTTCACTGCCGACGCTGTTTTTTTGAGCATCCCGTGACAGGTAAAAAAATGGAATTTGAGGCTGCGTTTCCGCAGGATTTTTCGGATGTGCTTAGTGAGTTAGGTGAATAAATATCCGTTTTATAAGAAGCAAAACAAGGATTTTGTTATAAAAATGCAAAAATGCTTTACTTTTTATTTTTATATGGTATAATAAAAATATCCAAAAATTTACGGAGGTAATCGCAATGAAAAAAATTGTTAAAATTCTTGCAATCGTTATGGTAATTGCTCTTTCGGCAACTCTTCTTTTCGCTTGCGGCGGTGAAGAAAAAACCACAGGTGAAACAACAGCGGATACAGCTGGCAAGCTCATTATGGGCACAAACGCAGCCTTCCCTCCCTATGAGTATTATGAGGGTGACAAAATTGTAGGTATTGATGCAGAAGTTGCAGCTCTTATTGCTGAAAAGCTCGGCATGGAGCTTGAAATCAAGGACATGGATTTCGGCGGCATCATCAGCGCTGTTGAAAACGGTGTTGTTGATATGGGTATGGCAGGCATGACAGTCAATGAAGAAAGACTTCTTCAGGTTGATTTCTCAACAAGCTACGCAAAAGGCGTTCAGGTTGTTATCGTTAAAGAAGGCTCAGATATCGCATCTCTTGATGACCTTTCAGGCAAGCTTATCGGCGTTCAGGAAGCAACAACGGGCGATATCTATTCAACAGATGAGTTCGGCGAAGAAAACGTTAAGAGATATCAGAACGGCGCCGCTGCTGTAGCAGCTCTTCAGAGCGGTATCGTAGATGCCGTTATCATTGACAATGAGCCCGCAAAAGCTTTTGTTGAAGTTAACGAAGGTCTTACAATCCTTGAAACCGCATATGCGGAAGAAGATTACGCAATTGCCGTTGCTAAGGGTAACACAGAGCTTCTTGACAAAATCAACGCAGCTCTTGCAGAGCTTACCGCAGACGGCTCAATCGATGCAATCGTTAACAAGTACATTCCCGCATAAGTGTTTTAAAAAGCGTTAAGGGCAGGCTTTCGCTTGCCCTTAAATTTTTGATTTGTGAATAATTTTGAAAGGCAGATTAAGGCATGAGAGATTTCAAAGTGTCTGATAAGGCGTTTGCAATTATAGCGGTGGCTATAGTTGTTTCAATGATTGCGAGTTTTGCTTTTCCTGCTTTTGCTTCCGCTGCTCAGACAGCGGCGCAGGAGGTGGGGGTTGTTGAAACCGTAAAAGGCTTTTTCGTTGATTTGAAAGATAATTTGATTAACGGATTTAACGATCTTAAAGATGATATTTATAATGTTCTGATTAAAAATGACAACTATAAGCATATCACTGACGGCTTACTTGTTACGATAGAAATAACTCTTGCGGCGCTTGTTATCGGCCTTGCAATAGGTTTTCTTGTTGCAATTATCCGCTCAACTCACGATAAAACAGGCAAGTTTAAGCTTGCCGATTCTGTTTGTAAGCTTTATCTTACAATTTTCAGAGGAACGCCCGTTATTGTACAGCTTCTTATAATCTATTATCTGTGGCTCGGCAAAAACGGAGTTCACGAGAATGTTGCCGCAATTATTGCATTCGGTATTAACTCGGGTGCTTATGTTGCAGAGATAGTGCGTTCGGGCATTATGTCAATTGATAACGGTCAGTTTGAAGCAGGCAGAAGCCTCGGTTTTAACTATGTGCAGACTATGATTTACATAATTCTTCCGCAGGCCATCAAGAACGTTCTTCCCACCCTTGCAAATGAATTTATTGTTTTGCTTAAGGAAACCTCGGTTGCAAGCTTTATTGCGGTTAAGGATATGATGAAGGGTGCAAACGCACTTGTCGGCTTCACTTACAACATGAACGTTCCTTACATAACCGTTGCACTGATTTATCTTGTTATGGTTCTTGTTCTTCAGAAGGGCGTCAGCCTGCTTGAAAGGAGGCTTCGTAACAGTGACCACTGATAATGTTCTTATAAAAGTTTCGGATTTAAAGAAGAGTTTTGGTTCGCTTGAAGTTCTTAAGGGAATCAAAACTGAAATCAAAAAGGGCGAAGTTGTTGTTGTTATAGGTCCTTCGGGTTCGGGCAAATCAACCTTTTTACGCTGTCTCAACAGGCTTGAAGAGCCTACGGGCGGAAGCATTGAGCTTAACGGCGTTAATATCACCGATAAGCATGTTAATATTAATAAACATCGCGAAAAGATGGGCATGGTCTTTCAGCAGTTCAATCTTTTTAATAACCACACCATTCTTAAAAACATAACGCTTGCTCCTGTTAAGCTCGGCATCATGAAAAAAGCCGAGGCTGATGCAAAAGCGATTGAGCTTCTGAAAAGAGTAGGTCTTGAAGAAAAAGCAAATGCCTATCCGTCACAGCTTTCGGGCGGCCAGAAGCAGAGAGTTGCAATTGTCCGTGCTCTTGCCATGAATCCCGAGGTTATGCTCTTTGATGAGCCTACCTCCGCGCTTGACCCCGAAATGGTCGGTGAGGTTCTTGATGTTATGAAAGAGCTTGCGCAGTCCGGTATGACCATGGTTGTTGTTACCCATGAAATGGGCTTTGCTAAAGAAGTCGGTTCAAGAGTTGTGTTTATGGATGAAGGCATAATTATGGAGGAAAATACTCCGGAAGAATTCTTTGCCAACCCCAAGCATCCCAGACTCAAGGATTTTCTCTCAAAAGTTCTGATATAAGCATTACCGCCTTGTCATTGTTGACAAGGCGGTTTTCAAATGCTATATTATCACTATAAAAAACAAGGCGGTCAAAAAATGAAAGCTATAATTACAGGTATTTTATCAAAATGCAAATATGAGCTCGGAATATTTATAATACTGATAATTCATTCAATGATGAATTTTGTTTTTGAAGAAAGCATGTCAAAGTTTTTTTTGCCGTATTATCTTGTTGATTTTTCAATGGGTATCAATTCAAGGCTTTGGGTCGGCTCGCTTGTCAATATTCTTACAGACCATCCGACAGAAATTTGGATTAATTGGTTTGCGCGAGCAATATTGCTTTTGGGATTGCTCATTACAGCAATTTTGCTGGGCAGGGTTGTAAGAATGGCTAAAAAGGAAATGCGCCTTGTTTTATACGGCTTTATTCTTTTTTTCTGTTCCGGTTCATTGACGGTAGCATGCTTTTCAAAATATATCGGCGTTCTTGACATTCACATGTATATTCTGACACTCGTTGCTGTTGTGTTTGCCCGCCATAAATATCTGCGCTGGCTTGTTCCGCTTTTGTGTGTTGCCGGGGTTTTTGTCAACTACGTATTTGCAATTTCGTATCTTCCGATGATTATTCTTGCAATCCTTTATTTTGCTGACAGAGATGAAAAGAAGGCGGGAAACATAACGCTGTTTTCGATAACGGTTGTTATTGTTTTTGCTTTGACTTTTTATTGCGCATTTCTCGGAAAAAACTATATGAAAGTGACTTTTGATGAACTGTGGGCTATCATTGAGCAGAAATGCGGGCGCGAATTTGAATTTGAAGTTGTCAGGTATTTCAGCTTGTATTTGTTCGGAAGCGACCCGATTAATGCGGTTGACAAAGATGTTGCAAATGCTTCTCCGCTTGAATTTCTTCAGATTCTTTCCGAAACCTTGTATTCAACAACGCACGATTACAGAGAAATAACAACTCTTCTGATAATTTCTGTTCCGGTTATAGCGTTTTTCTGGTATATTTGGATTACATGTATCAGAAACACCGAAAGAAAAAGCAGCAAGTTCGTTTACTTCTGTTTTATCATTTCGGTTTTGTGCATACCTGTTTGCTGTTTGCTTTCAACCGACTTTATAAGATGGATTTCTGCAGGCGTTATGGGTCAGTTTGCGCTGTGCTTTTATATGTTTGCGTTGCATGACGAGCCCTTCGAAAAAGCCGCAGAAAAAATCGGTGCCTTTTTCAAACGCAATAAAATAGCTTTGATATTTATCTTTGCTTTTTACGGTTTTATAAATGAGTTTCAGCTTGTTACGCTCAGATAACAAAAATAAATGACGTATAATCAATGTAAAAAACACTGGTCGGGCGACCCTTCATAAGGAAGTTAACTTCCTTATGAAGGGTCGCCCTTATACGTCATTGTTTATTTTATATGTTGGAAT
>JAZLCS010000172.1:0-7887 GCA_045614385.1 Acutalibacteraceae bacterium
ACACAAGAGTTGTGCTCCACCTCAGCCCCGCAGTTGCTCCTTATAAAGCAGCAGTTCTTCCTCTTTCGAAAAAGCTTTCTCCCGATGCCCTCAAGGTTTACGAAAAACTCCAGAAGAAATTTATGGTTGACTTTGACGAAACAGGCTCAATCGGTAAGAGATACCGCCGTGAGGACGAAATCGGCACTCCCATCTGCATCACCTTTGACTTTGAGTCACTTGAAGATAACTGTGTAACAGTCCGTGACCGTGACACAATGCAGCAGGAACGAATTTCAATTGATGCTCTTGAAGATTATATTGCAGCACGCATAGGCTTCTGATTTTGGGTATAATTATTTCATTAATACAGAAAGGAACATGAGTTTTTATGAAAGTTAATTTCACCGAAACCGTGCTCAGAGATGCTAACCAGTCTCTTATCGCAACAAGAGTGCCTTTCTCGGATTTCAAGCCCGTTCTTGAAAAGCTCGACAAGGCAGGCTACTATTCACTCGAATGCTGGGGCGGCGCAACCTTCGATTCATGCCTGCGCTACCTCAACGAAGATCCCTGGGAAAGACTCCGCAACATCAAAAAAGCTTGCCCCAACACCAAGCTCCAGATGCTTCTCAGAGGTCAGAACCTTCTCGGCTATAAGCACTATCCCGATGACGTTGTTCGCGCATTCATCAGAAAGAGCGTTGAAAACGGCATCGACATCATCAGAATTTTCGATGCTCTCAACGACGTTCGCAACATCGAAGTAGCAGTTGATGAAACTCTCAAGTGCGGTGCTCACGCATCGGGCACAATCTGCTACACAATCAGCCCCATTCATAACCTTGAAAGCTATGTTAAGCTCGCAAAAGAAATTGAGGCTCTCGGCGTTCAGTCCATCTGCATCAAGGATATGGCAGGCATCATGAGCCCCAAGGAGGGTTATGACCTCGTTAAGGCTCTCAAAGCTAACGTTAAAGTTCCCATCGTTGTTCACACTCACTCAACAACAGGCCTCGGTTTCATGACGCTTCTCAAGTGCGTTGAGGCAGGCGCAGACGTTATCGACTCCGCCATTTCCTGCTTCTCGGGCGGCACATCACAGCCTGCAACCGAAACTCTGGTTTATACTCTCAAGCAATACGGCTATGAGATTGACGTTGACGAAAACGTTTGCAAGGAAATCAACGATTTCTTCAAGCCCATCCGTGCAAAGGCTCTTGAAAGCGGTCTTCTCAACCCCGTTGTTATGGGCACTCAGACAGACGCTCTCATCTATCAGATTCCCGGCGGCATGCTTTCAAACCTTGTTGCTCAGCTTACAGCTCAGAAAAAGCTGGACAAGCTTGATGAAGTTCTTCTCGAAACTCCCAAAGTCCGCGAAGACCTCGGCTATCCTCCCCTTGTAACTCCCATGAGCCAGATGGTCGGCGTTCAGGCAACGGCCAACGTTCTTGCAGGCGAGAGATATAAGAATATCTCTAAGGAAGTCAAGAGCTATATCAAGGGCGAATACGGCAAGGCTCCCGGCAAGGTAAGCGAAGAGCTCCAGAAGCTTGTTCTCGGCGACGAAACACCCTTCACCGGCAGATTTGCGGACACTCTTGCCCCCGGCATGGAAGAAGCAAAGGCTTATCTCGGCAACAAAGCAACATGCGAAGAAGACGTTCTTTCGTACATCGCATTCCCCACTCAGGCAGAAGCTTTCTTCGAGAAACGCGAAGCTGACAGAAAGAACACATTCTCATACACAATCACGAGAATTGACTGAGGGTGACGAATATGTTTGCAGATAAAATCACATTAACCATGTCCGAAACATTGCTCGTTGCCGTTGCAGGTATTCTGGTCGTTATGGCAGAACTTGCTCTGATTACCGTTCTCATTCTCGGAATCTCAAAGATTCTCAGATCAATCGAAAGCAAGCTTACAGGCGAAGAAAACAAAGCTCCCGAAGTTTCTGTCACAGCCGTACCTGAGGTATCGGTTGCACCCGCAGCCCCCATTGCTCCTGCCGTTTCTTACGGCGCGGCAAACAGCGTACAGCTCATTGACGTTGACGAACCCACGGCGGCGGTTGTTATGGCTCTCGTAAGCAATCAGAGCGGCATCCCTCTCGAAAGGCTTGCATTCAAGAAAATCAAAGGCATAACAGAGCTTGTTGATGTTGACGAACGCACAGCGGCAACCATAATGGCAATCGTAAGCAATGAAAGCGGAATTCCGCTTGACAGACTCAGCTTCAAATCAATCAAAAAAGTGGAGGAATAATTATTATGAAATACGTTGTTAATCTTAACGGTAAGGCATATGAAGTAGAGGTTGAAGAAACCCAGGCAGTTATCATGAACGTTACAGACGCACCCGTTGCAGCAGCTCCTGTTGCCGCTCCCGTTGCTGCGCCTGCACCCGTTGCAGCACCCGCTCCCGCTGCAGCACCTGCACCCGAAGCAGCACCCGCTCCTGCCGCTGCTCCCGCAGCTCCTGCAGACGGCACAAAGATTCTTGCTCCCATGCCCGGCACAATTCTTTCCGTTAACACTGCTCCCGGCTCAACAGTCAATGCAGGCGATGTTCTCATCGTTCTTGAAGCTATGAAAATGGAAAATGAAATCGTTGCTCCCTGCGCAGGCACAGTTAAGCAGGTTCTTGTTTCAAAGGGTTCAACCGTTGAAACAGACGCTGTTCTTGTTGTAATCGCATAAGGAGAACCTGCATGGAATTCATCACAGAAATACTCAAAGGAATATGGGAAAGTTCAGGCTTTGCTCTGCTCACATGGCAGAACGCGGTTATGATTCTCGTTTCCGTTGTTTTCCTTTATCTTGCTATCGTCAAGAAGTTTGAGCCGCTTCTGCTTGTTCCCATAGCATTCGGTATTCTTCTTGCAAATATGCCCGGCGCCGGTCTTATGGACGACCCTACGGGACTTATGGATACATCGAATATCGTTGAAGGCGCGCATTGGTATGATTCCGGCGTTCTGAGATTGATTTACGCAGGCGTAAAAAGCTCAATCTTCCCCTGCCTCATCTTCCTCGGAATCGGCGCAATGACAGACTTCGGTCCTTTGCTTGCAAACCCCGTAAGCCTTCTGCTCGGCGCAGCTGCACAGCTCGGTATCTACATTGCATTCATTGTTGCAATTCTCCTCGGATTCACTCCTCAGGAAGCTGCCTCAATCGCAATCATCGGCGGCGCAGACGGTCCCACTGCAATCCTTGTTGCATCAAAGCTTGCGGGTCATCTTCTCGGCCCCATCGCTCTTGCGGCATATTCATATATGGCACTTATTCCGCTTATTCAGCCCCCTCTCATGAAGCTTCTCACAACAGAGAAAGAGAGAAAGGTTGAAATGAAGCAGTTGCGCACCGTAAGCAAAACAGAGAAGATTATCTTCCCCGTTGTTGTTTTCGTTGTTGTTTCGCTTCTTATTCCCGATGCCGCTCCTCTTATAGGTATGCTCATGTTCGGTAATCTTCTCAAGGTTTGCGGCGTTACGGAAAGACTCAGCGACACCGCACAGAACGCGCTCACCAACATCGTAACGATCATGCTCGGTGTTACCGTCGGCGCAACCACAAACGGCACAGAGTTCCTCAAACTTGATACTCTTAAGATTGTATTTTTAGGCCTTGCCGCTTTCTGTTTCTCAACAATCGGCGGCTTGCTTTTCGGAAAGCTTCTTTATCTTGTTACAGGCGGAAAAATCAATCCTCTCATCGGTTCCGCAGGCGTTTCCGCAGTTCCCATGGCAGCCCGTGTTTCACAGGTTGAGGGCAGAAAGTATAACCCCACAAACTTCCTTCTCATGCACGCCATGGGACCCAACGTTGCGGGTGTTATCGGCTCAGCCGTTGCAGCAGGCTTCCTGCTGATGATGTTCGGTAAATAAAAATCAATCTAAACAACCGTCGTTAGACGACGGTTGTTTTTTTATTGTCCATCTGACCAAACGGAGTGCATGAGAGAAGCTCTTATCAGCGCATCTCTGCCGTATTTTTCTCTTATAGTGTCAATGCTTGTTTCCAGCCGCTCAAGCTTTTTCGCTTTCATATAATCATATTCGAACGAAAGCTGGATACTCGAGCTGTCGCAAACCAATTCACAGGCTCTTATTCCTATCGAACGGATGGGAACCCGCCTGCGCCAATGTATTCTGAGCAGCTCCATTCCCGTTTTGGCAAGCTCGCTCGCAAGCCTTGTCGGCTGAGAAAGTATTTTTTGATGTTCGGTAACACCGAGAAAAGTATCACGGATATGAATCTGAACAGTTCCGCAAAGCAGCGAGCATTTTCGGAGCTTTTTAGAGATGTTTTCGGAAAGCTCAAGAAAAACTCTGAAAATGTCATCTTCATCAACAAGGTCTCTGCTGCCTGTCACACTTTTACCGATGCTTTTCGCCGCAGGCAACTCACTTTCACGCAAAACCGGTGAGCTGTCAAGCCCCATTGCATTGCGCCAAAGTCCCTCGCCGTTTTTCCCGAAAGCGGCAACTATAAAATCATGCCCGCAACCCGCAATATCACCAATTGTGATAATGCCCATATTGTTCAGCCGTGTTTTCGTGCTTTTGCCAACCCATAAAAGATTTTCGGCAGGCAAAGGCCAAACTATATTTCTGAAATCGTCTTTGGAAATAACGCTTATTCCGTTCGGCTTGTTGAGGTCACTCCCCAGCTTTGAAAAACATTTATTAAAGCTTACCCCCACCGAAACCGTCAGCCCCAGCTCTTTTTCCATGCGGCGGTTTATCTCTCCTGCAATACTTTCGCCCGAGCCAAAAAGAAACCCGCTGCCCGTAACATCAAGCCAGCACTCATCAATCCCGAAAGCTTCAACCATGTCGGTATATTCCTCATAAATTTTTCTTGCCTTGCGTGAAAAATCCATATAGCGGTCATAATGAGGCTCCACAAGCCTCAGTTTAGGGCACACACGCAATGCCTGCCATATAGGCACCGCTGTTTTAACTCCGAACTGTTTTGCTATCTGATTTTTCGCAAGAACGATTCCGTGGCGCTCCTTCGGGTCGCCGCAAACGGCAAAAGGCACACCTTTCAGCGACGGCTCATAAACGCACTCCACACTCGCATAAAAATTATCAAGGTCGCAGTGAAGCACCGACCTTTCCATACTTATCGCCTCTTTGAATTTTATCGAACATTTGTTCGATAAAATAATAACGTATTTTCTCGCGTTTGTCAACAGGCAAAATTTTGGCTTTCATAAACAGATAATTTTGTTCAAGAATATTCTCGGAGGTAATAAAATGAATCAAAACAAAAAAACATGGCAGCTCGTCATGCTTCTCGCCGTCAATTTTTTTATGCTGATTCTTATATCTTCCGTCTGTACCCTTCGCGCTGACAGTGTTTGCCTCGGAAGCCACGGAGAAAGAGTTGCCGCCACCCAGAGGAAGCTTAAAGATACCGGCTTTTACGAAGGCGAAATCAGCGGAATCTGTGACTTTGCAACACGCAAGGCAATAAAAACTTTTCAGGGTCAAAACAACTTGAACCAAAGCGGTGAAGCGGATTACGAAACTTTTTCGGTGCTCGGACTTAACGCTAAATCAGGCGGGATATGCTTTTCCTACGAAACAGAGCTGCTGGCAAGATATATCAGACTCAGCGGAAATACAAACTATCCGGATATGCTGAAAATCGGCGAAGAACTTCTCAAAAAAGCGTATCCGGAGCCTTTGGGACAATATATTTTAAACAGTGACAAAAAGTTTTTCAGAAAGATTTTCAACGTCGAGCCCACCTCGGAATGCTACTCCTGCGCGCTTCAGGTTATCCGACAAACCAAAATAACCGACAACAAAAGCTAAAGGCACCGAAATAATCGGTGCCTTTAGCTTTATAGAAGGATGTATGTTTGCCGAGAATATTCGCCGCAAGGCTGCGGAATCCGAGCGGTTTCAAAAATCGGCGGAAGAAATCTTAGTCATTTTCTTCGGCTGCAGCCTTAACAACCTCATCGGGAATCGCTTCGCCGTGTCTAACGAAGAGAATGCAGAGAATGCTGATAAGGAACATAACGGGGCTGTATACGAAGAGTGAAAGATATGTGCCCGAAAGCATGCGGACAATACCGTAAATGATGGGAGAAGCAATCTGCGCGGAGAAGGTTGCGGTGTAATAATAACCCGTGAATGTACCAACCTTATCAATACCGCCGATTTCGAGAACGAGAGGAAGGGTGTTAACGGTAATAAACATATTTGCAAAACCGCCGAGAACAAGAGCAACCCAAATAAGAGCAAAGCTGCGTGTAACAACGTAGAGTGCAAATACCGCCATAAACACTACAAGACCGAGAAGAATGGTCTTTTTTCTGCCGATTTTCTTGCCGAGATAGCCCGCCGGAATAGCTGCAAGTGCCGAGCATACGGCGAAAAGAGTGGTCATAATGGTAGCTTCCGAAGTTGTTTTTCCGAGAACTTCGGCAGCGAAAAGCGCAAAGAAGGTTGTGATTGCATTTGTGCCGCAGAAGAGGAAGAACAAACCGCCGAGCATGAAAATAAGGCTTTTTCTTTCACCCTTTGAAAGCTTCTGTGCTTTCTGAGCAGCCTTTGCGGCTTTCTTTGCTTCTTTTTCTGCCTTTGCTTTTGCAGCTGCATCAACAGCCTTGTTATGTTCAGCAACAGCTTCAAGCTTGCTTGAGGGTTCTTTTACAAAGAAAAGAACAACAAGCATGCCGATTACCATAACAACGGCACCGAGAAGGAATACATAGGGGAATGCAATCTGCTCGTTTGCGGTTGTGATTTTTGTGCCTGTGATACCCGTGTAAATCGCGCCTACAAGAGTGCCGGCAACAAGACCGAGGGCTGAACCTATACCGCCCATAAGGTTGATGATGGCGTTGCCTTCACTGCGAAGCGAAGGAGGAGTAAGCGCAGGCATAAGCGCAACGCAGGGGGCTCTCCAGAGTGACATCGAGAAAACAAAAAGAATTATGAAGAGCATGGTAAGTGCAAGCGAGTTTGAAAGTGCAACCCAGGGGATGATTGCGAAAAGGAATGCCGAAGCGGGTGCACCGAAAACGATGAAGGGACGGCGTTTGCCAAGCCTTGAGTGGCAGCGGTCAGACAGTTTACCAAAGGTAGGCTGAAAAATAACGCCGAAAATATTATCAAATGTCATGATGATACCGATAAAAAGAGGAACAAGTGTTATTCCGCCCGCTTCGGTAACAACATTTTCACCCTGAGATTCTGCGAATTTCGCAAGAACGGGGAACATTTCGTTAAGCTTTGTGCTCCATGCAGTAATCGTGGGGGAAGCGTTAAGAAGTTTTTCAAGGATTTTTGTAATGTAGGGGTCGTAGATTGCCCACGCAATGGATGATGCAAGGAAGCCGAAACCGGTCAGAATGGTTCTGGGACGGTGAAGCTTGCCGTTTTCTCTTGCACAGAAAAAGGTGTTGTTCATAATATGTTTCTCCTTGTGAATATGATGAAAAGCACAAAAAGTGTACATTTCATAGAGGTATTATATCACTTTATTTATTAATTTAAAAGACAACATTTTATACTAAAAAAACAATTGCTTTTTGTCGGAGTTGACGAAAAAAGAAAAGAAAAAAATTGTAATTCTCACTATATTATTATTGACTTTATTAAACAAATAGAATAAAATAGTTAGGCAATCTTCAAGCAGGAAACCATCACAATTTAACATTAATCGGGGTGTGGCGCAGCTGGTAGCGCGCCTGGTTTGGGACCACGAGGCCCAGAGTTCGAAACTCTGCACTCCGACCATAAATCCGGACACATCGTTTTGATGCGTCCGGATTTTTATTTTAATATGCACTTTTGTTTTTAAAAATCAACATAATAACACTATTGTTTTATTTTTAAAATAATGTTATAATTATACTATCTGACAAAAATATCAA
>JAZLCS010000173.1:0-1763 GCA_045614385.1 Acutalibacteraceae bacterium
CTCAATCAGATGGCGGAAGAGCTTTCGGGCATCGAAACCCTGCGAACCGATTTTGTTGCAAACGTTTCTCACGAGCTGAAAACTCCGCTTGCAGTTTTGCAGAATTACGGTTCTTTGCTCGAAGAGCCGAATCTGTCCGAAGAAAAACGTCTTGAATATGCAAAGTCCATCAACCGTGTAACAAAGCATCTTTCAGAGCTTATAACCAACATTCTTAAGCTCAGCAAGCTTGAAACACAAAAGATTCAGCCTCTGACAAAAAACTGCAATCTGAGCGAAATGCTTTGCGAATGTCTTATCAGCTTTGAAAGTGAATGGGAAAAGAAAAGCCTTGAAATCGAAACCGATATTGAAGACGATATTTACATACGCACCGATTCGGAAATGCTTCAGCTTGTCTGGGCAAATCTTTTCTCAAACGCAATCAAATTCACTCCCGACGGTGGAAAAATAAACGTGACTCTTCACAGAAACAAAAACGGAGTAACCGTCAGCGTTGCCGACACGGGATGCGGAATGAACGAAAACACAATGAAACATATCTTTGATAAATTCTATCAGGGAGATACGTCACATTCGGTTAATGGCAACGGTCTGGGACTTGCTCTTGTTAAAAGAGTTATTGATATTCTCAACGGAGAAATCACGGTTGAAAGCACGCCGGGTGAAGGAAGCACTTTCACCGTAACTATTTACTGATAAAATGGAAAAATTCAAAAAGTTTTTACAAATATTCTTTTTTATAAACGGCATGGCAGCGGCAGTGCTCTGCGTTGTTTCCGCCGTTTTGCTTACAATTGTTTTCACAAAAAAGCTTGAAAACTCTCCCGTTGCAATTTTGGCTTACGTTTTGTCGGCATACACGTTAACGGTTGTTATATGCCGCTTGCCCGATTTTATAAAATTCTTCAAAAGCTTTCTTCACTCAAACAAACACGCAAAAAGGTATTTAAGTGAAGATGAATTCAGAGCAAGAATATCAATTTATTCAAGCCTGTGTCTGCATATGTTTTATTCCGTATTCAAGCTTGTTTCAGGCTTTTATTACGGCTCGTTCTGGCTCTGCTCCGAAGCGGTTTACTATATCATTCTGAGCATTGCGCAGTGTATAATTGCCGTTAATGAAAGAAAGCACAGACAAACCGTCAACGAGTGGAAAACCTACGGCATTTGCGGCAAAATTATGTTGGTACTCAATCTTGCAATCGGTGCAATAATAACCATTACCGTGCTGACAGACAACGGATACGTTTATTCGGGTATTCTTATCTACGCAACAGCCGCATACACGTTTTACCGACTGATAATCGCGTTTTTTCATATCGGAAAATACAGAAAAATCAACAGACCGATTTTGTCGGCATCCAAGTTTCTGAATCTGTCCGCGGCTCTGATGTCGCTTTTTGCATTGCAGACGGCAATGCTGATCCAATTCGGTGACGGAACGGTTAATTCAACGGCATTGAATGCCTGCACGGGATTCTTTGTTACTTTCTCTACGGTTTACGTGGCAATCTCAATGATTATCCGTGCAAAAAAAGAAATTAACAAAACCAAAACATAACTGTATCAATACATAAATCTTCACGGTGTAAAATATTATCAAATCACTACAAAGGAAAGAAATGAAATAATGAACGAAAAGAAGACCTATTCCTATTCTTATTCCGCTGCCGAAAACGCAGAAATCAAAAGGATAAGAGAAAAATACAGTGAGCCCGACGAAAGAGAAGCAAAGCTTGAACAGCTCCGCAGGCTTGACG
>JAZLCS010000174.1:0-3210 GCA_045614385.1 Acutalibacteraceae bacterium
TAGTCAAGCACCTTTTCGGGAAGCTTGAGAAGTCGAAGTGCGTTTGCAACGGCGGGTCTTGATTTGCCGACCTTCTGCGCCGCTTCTTCCTGCGTTAAATTAAAGTCTTTCATAAGGCTTGCAAAGCCGAGGGCTTCTTCAACGGGGTTCAAATCCTCACGCTGTAAATTTTCTATTAAAGAAATAACTGCCGCTTCTATGTCGCTGAGTTCTTTTATAACAACGGGAACCTGTGTCAAGCCTGCAATTCGGCTTGCACGCCAGCGTCTTTCGCCGGCAACAAGCTGATAGCCGCCGCCGATAATCGGGCGCACGAGCAATGGCTGCAAAACTCCGTGCTGAGCGATTGAATCCGCAAGCTCTGAAAGAGCTGCTTCGTCAAACTGCTTTCTTGCCTGCTCCTTGTTGGGCTCGATATCCATTAAATTCAGCTTCACGGGCTGAGCTGAACTTGTTTCTTCTAAAGAATTATCCGCAAGCAGAGAGCCAAGACCTCTGCCGAGACCGCCTTTTTTAGGTGCCATAATATTTCTCCTTATTTATTGTTTAATCTCAAAAATTCGTCTGCAAGGTCGCTGTATGCATGCGCACCCTTTGAGGATTTGTCATAATACATAATCGGCTGGCCGTAGCTCGGAGCCTCCGAAAGACGCACGTTTCTGGGAATAACGGTTGAATAAACCTTTTTCGGGAAACAGCGTTTAACTTCTTCAACAACCTGCTGAGTGAGATTGAGCTGACCGTTATACATTGTCAGCAGCACGCCTTCGATTTCTATGTAAGGGTTATAAAGCCTTTTAACCGTTCTGACAGTTGAGATAAGCTGCGAAAGACCTTCGAGCGCATAGAATTCGCACTGAATGGGTACAATCAGCGTGTCCGAAGCGCAAAGACCGTTGAGAGTGAGCAGGCCAAGCGACGGGGGACAATCCAGAAAAATGAAATCAAAGTCCTCCGTTATTTCCGCAAGTGCGTTTTTAAGGCGCGATTCGCGCTTCTGGAATTCAATCAGCTCAAGTTCTGCGCCTGCGAGATCCATGCTCGAAGGCATAACGTAAACGTTTTCATAGGGCGTTTTAACGATTGAGTCGCGGGCGGAGCTGCTGCCGATTAAAACGCTGTAAGAGGATTTTTCAAGCCCCTTTTTGTTGATGCCGAGTCCGCTGGTTGAGTTGCCCTGAGGGTCAATATCAATCAGCAGGGTTTTATAGCCCCTGATGCCGAGCGCGGCAGTCAGGTTAACGGCGGAGGTTGTTTTGCCAACGCCGCCTTTCTGGTTAACGATTGCTATTATCTTGCCCAAAATAATCTCTCCCGAGTATACACTATATTATAATGTAATTAATCATAGTAAACCGTAGGGGTCGATGCAGGTATCGACCCTTTAATTTTTTATATTATAGCATAAGTATCAAAAAATGAAAAGATAAAAATAAAATTTAATATGTTTCACGTGAAACAATTAAGATTTTGAAAAAACAGCAAGAGGAGCAGACAAAAAGCCTGCTCCTCCCGCTGTGGATGTGGGTGTGAAAGAGAAAGATATGGTAAGTTAGTAGTGGTTAAAATTATGCTGAGGATTTCTTTGCTTTTATATAGCAATTTCTGCTTTTAGGAATCCGGACAATATATTCGATGTATTCATCCGTTTCGCTTTTGGCGGAATCCGCTTCAATGCCTGCTTTTCTCATGGTGTCCACCGCATGGTTGAGGGTGTTGACGAAAATGCGGACATCCTTGAAAAGCTTAACGGCGGGCTGTCTGCGGTGGCTGTCATTTGTAAGTATCTGCGAAACAAGTTTTTCCGTTTCCGCAACATTAAGGCGTTTTTCGCCAACTATTGACATTGCGCGCTCCATCTGGCTGACGGATGTCAGGCGAAGAAGAGCTCTGGCATGCCTTTCGCTGAGATTTTCCAGAGTGATTTTCATGCGTATTTCTTCGGGCAGCCTCAGAAGGCGCAGCTTGTTGGATATTGTGGGTGCCGCTTTGCCAAGCTTTTTGCAGACCTCGTCGCGGCTCATGCCGTAATCGGTTATGAGCTTTTCAATTGCAACCGCTTCTTCAAAAAAGTTGAGGTCGCTGCGCTGAATGTTTTCAAGCAGGGCAAAGAGAGCGGATTTTTCGTCATCGGCTTCCATAATAATGCACGGAACCTGAGTTATGCCGACAAGCCTTGACGCGCGCAGTCTGCGCTCGCCCGAAATCAGTTCATATTCGCCTTTGCTGTTGACTCTGACGGCAATCGGCTGAATGATTCCGTTTTGTCTTATGCTTTGCGCCAGACCTTCCAGCTCATCAAAGTCAAACCTTTGTCTCGGTTGGTTGGGGTTCGGATAAATCTCTTCCTGAGGGACTAGAATTATCTGACCGCCTATTTTGTATTTACCGGTTTTCAAAATCAAATCCCCCCGTTCGTTGAGTTAATTCTAACACCGAAAGGGGGGATTGTCCAGCTTATTCGATTGTCATAAAACTGCCGTTATCGACAGCCGATGTTAAATTAAAGCGGCTTTTTCGCAATCTGCGCGGATACTCTGGGGTATTTTGGCGGAACTTGCGATATCTTTTTGATAACAACGATTGTTCTTTCGCCGCCGTCGGAAAGCGAAAATGACTTTTCATCGATGATTTTTCCGCCGAGGGTCTTGATGGCGTTCTTGGCATCGCCGATTTCTTCCTGCGCCTTTGCGCCCTTCATTGCAAGGAATACTCCGCCAACCTTAACAAACGGCAGGCAGTATTCGCAAAGCACGTTGAGCGCCGCAACCGCTCTGGAGCAAACGATATCAAACTTTTCTCTGTATTCCTTATTCTGACCCGCTTCCTCGGCTCGTGTGTGGAGCACTTCGGCATTCAGCCCGAGCGCTTCAACCGTTGAAGCAACATATTTCAGCTTTTTTGCGGTTGAGTCAATCATGGTCATTTCAAGGTCGGGTCTTGTAATAAGCAGGGGAATTGACGGAAAACCCGCGCCCGTGCCGACATCGAGAACCTTTGCGCCCTGCGGAAAACCATAGGCTGAAAGCGCGGAAACGCTGTCAGCAAAATGCTTGACGGCTATTCCGTCGGGGTCGGTGATGGCGGTGAGATTCATTGTTTTGTTTTGTTCAACCAGAAGAAACGCAAGCTTTTCAAAAAACGGAAGCTTATCTTCGGCAATTTCAATGCCGAGCTTTGCGGTATCTTCAAGCAAAAGTGACGGATTAT
>JAZLCS010000175.1:0-2917 GCA_045614385.1 Acutalibacteraceae bacterium
TCTTTAACCTGAGCAAGCTTTTCCGCAAGCTCTTTTTCTGAAAGAGCGGCGGGTACAAAAGCGAATTCACCGTCGGGAGCGTTTTCTCTTGCAAGCATTTTTATGCCGCCGAAAAGGCCGCTGATGCCTGCAACCGCTGCCGCTGCGTTTTCTGTTGTTGCTCTGATATAAACAGATGTAACGTTTTCAGAGAAGTCGGCAACATAGCCGTCCTCGCTGTCCTGCCAGCCGAAGAACTTTTTGCGCTCCATATGTCTTGCGCAGTCGATAACGTCGGCAACAACGGCGCTTGCGGTGGGCATTTTGCCTGCACCCTTGCCGTAGAAAACAACGTCGCCGATAGCATCGCCGCGAACAAGAATTGCGTTGAACACGTCATCAACCGAAGCAAGCTGGCTGTGATTCTGAACGAATGCGGGGGAAACCATAACGGAAACCTTGCCGCTTTCAAGAATTTTTGCTCTTGCGATGAGCTTGATAACTCCGCCCCATGAGCGGGCATAATCAACATCTGCAAGGTCAATCTTGCGGATGCCTTCGGTATAAACCGATTCGGGATAAACATGCTTGCCGAAGCAGAGAGCGGCAAGAATGCAGATTTTTCTGCATGCGTCGTGACCGTCAACGTCCGCAGAAGGGTCACGCTCGGCATAGCCGTTTTTCTGAGCGAGCAGAAGAGCTTCGTCAAAGGTCATGCCGTCATTTATCATTTTTGTGAGAATGAAGTTTGTTGTTCCGTTAAGAATGCCTGCGATTTCGTTTATATCGTTTGCGGCAAGGCACTGGCTTATCGGGCGGATGATGGGGATTCCGCCGCCGACGCTTGCTTCGAAAAGGAAGTTAACGTTATTTTCGTCTGCAACCTTGAGAAGCTCGCAGCCCTTTGCCGCAACAAGCTCTTTGTTTGAAGTAACAACATGTTTGCCTGCCTTGAGGCTTGCGAGAACATATTCATAAGCGGGGTGAAGACCGCCCATGGTTTCAACAACGATTTTTACATCGCTGTCCTCAACGATTTTTGAAAAGTCGGTGATTAAAAGATGTTCATAAGGGTCACCGGGGAAGGTGCGGCGGTCAAGAATATACTTAAGCTGCATATCGCTCTGCATGCTTTTTTTAACGATATGCTCGTGATTTTTGTTCAGAAGGCTTGCAACGCCCGAACCGACCACGCCGTAGCCCATAATAGCAACATACATCCGGATTCGCTCCTTTAGATAATTGATTAAAGATAATTTTAACACATATTTTCAAAATAATAAAGAGGAATTTTAAACTTTTATTAAGTTTTTGTATATTTTTTCATGTAATAATTGCCTTTTCATAAAAATTGGTGTAAAATATCTAAAAACAAGCAAAGCTTTCGGGGAGGGAAAACGTTGGAACTCACAGAAAAAAGAAAAGCAACGCTGATAAATCTGGTTTATTATACATTCATCGCTGCAATTTTCTATTTATTTATGAAATATGCCTTCGGGCTTGTTTCTCCGTTTATTATTGCTTTTGCGATTGCGGTGATTCTGCAAAACCCCATTCAGGCGATTTCAAAAAAGATAAAAATCAAAAAAGGAGTAATCGGCGCAATTTCCGTGCTTCTGATTATATCCGTGCTGATTTCCGCGGTTGTGCTTGTCGGTTACCGTTTGTTTGTTGAATTCAAGGGCTTGGGAGAATATATCATGTCAAGGCTCAGCGATTTGCCGCAGCTGATTCAGAGCGCAGAGAGCTGGATTTTGACAAGGCTCACATTCTTGCCCGATTCTCTCGAAAAAACGGTTGCGGATGCAGTCAGCGGCATTGTTGATAATCTTCTCATTGCCACAGAGGCGGAAAAATTGCAGGTCGGCAGCATGCCCGTTGATATCGGCGGCATAGATTTTTCGGTTATCACAACCCCGCTCGGCGGTCTGCTTTCAACAGCGATGCAGATACCTGCGATTTTTGCGGCAGTCCTCATAAGTATAATAGCATGTTTCTTCATAACTTGTGACTATGACGGCTTCACAAACATGATAAAAAAGAATATTTCTCAGGAGCATTCGGAGGCTCTTTCCAAAACAAAAAGGCTTCTCGGCGAAATTCTCGGAAAAATGCTCAAATCCTATGCAACGCTGATTTTCATTACTTTCTGCGAGGTTTCGATAGGTCTGAATGTCCTCAAGCTTATCGGCGTTTACGGCGGCGGTTACATTATCGCAATTTCGATTGTGACTGCGATTGTTGACATTCTTCCCGTGCTCGGAACGGGAACGATTCTTATTCCTTGGGCAGTCATCAGCCTGTTTACGGGTAACATCGGTCTCGGCATCGGTCTGATAGTGCTTTATGCACTGATAACCGTTATCCGCCAGTTCCTTGAGCCGCGTCTTGTTGCAATGAATGTCGGCATGCACCCCGCCGTTACTCTTTTCGGCATGTATGTCGGAATCCAGCTTTTCGGCGTTTTGGGTATTTTCATTCTTCCGATAACCTTCATTCTTGTCAAGGCTCTTAATGATGAAGGAATTATCCATCTTTGGGGGCAGTCCAGAGAAAAAATGTCGAAATAAAATATCCGGAAGTATCAGATAACCGCTTTCCGAAAAGGAAGCGGTTATCTTTTTTTGTGAGATAACTACAAATATTTTTAAAAAATTTTTATATAAATACATAAAAAACGACAAAAAAATCATTGAAAAGGGAAAACTTTTGTGTTATAATCCTATACAATGTGGCAATTATTTCAAAAAATAATTAAATTTCCGGTCTGCAAAGTTTTCGCAGGCGGCACATATACCAAGGAGGAATTTCTTTGAAAGCTTACAGCGCAAAAGACATCAGAAACATCGTTCTTGCCGGCCACGGCGGACGAGGCAAAACAACTCTTGCAGAGGCAATGCTTTATATTTCCAATGCAACAGACAGACTCGGCAGAGTA
>JAZLCS010000176.1:0-1959 GCA_045614385.1 Acutalibacteraceae bacterium
TCCGGGTGATGCTGAAGCTGAAGCAAAGTTCAAAGAGGCTAACGAGGCCTACGAAGTTCTTTCGGACAGCGACAAAAAAGCCCGCTATGACCAGTTTGGCCATGCAGGTGTTGACCCGAATTACGGCGCAGGCGGCGGAAATCCCTTTGGCGGTGGCTTCGGCGGCGGAATGGATTTCGACCTTGGCGATATTTTCGGTTCTTTCTTCGGCGGCGGTTTTGGCGGCGGCAGACAGTCCAACCCTAACGGTCCGCGCAGAGGCGAAGATGTTCAGACGAGAGTCACCATTTCATTTGAAGAGGCTGCCAAGGGTTGCAGAAGATCGGTTGATATCAACCGAGTTGATACCTGTTCCGAATGCCACGGTTCGGGCGCAAAGGCGGGCACTTCGCCAAAAACCTGCCCCGATTGCGGCGGAAGAGGCTATGTCAATGTTCAGCAGAGAACGGCTTTCGGCGTTATTTCAACTCAGAAGTCATGTCCGAAGTGCTCCGGCAAGGGCAGGGTAGTTGATGACCCATGCCAGAAGTGCCGCGGAACGGGCAGAGTTTCAACCAAGGCTTCGGTTGAAATCAACATACCTGCAGGTATCGATGACAGGCAGATTTTTAATGTCAGCGGCGCAGGCAATGCGGGCGTCAATGGCGGTCCAAAAGGCGATTTGAAGGTTGCCGTATTTGTCAGACCCCATTCCTGCTTTGAGCGCGACGGATATAATGTTTGGCTTGAGCAGCGCATCAGCTATACTCAGGCGGCTCTCGGCGATAACATTCGAATCCCCACACTTGACGGCGACGTTAAGTTTGATATTCCTGCGGGAACGCAGTCGGGCACGGTGTTCAAGCTCAGCGGCAAGGGTATTCAGATTCTCAACGGCAGGGGAAAGGGCGACCAGCTTGTGCGCATTATAGTTGATGTTCCTAAATCCTTAAGCCATAGGCAGAAAGAAATCCTTATGGAGTTTGAAAAAGAGCTCGGCGTTCAGAGAGGTGCACCCGTCGGCAGCGGCAAGGAAGGCTTCTTTGACAAATTCAAGAATAAAAAATAATCGGTAGGGCGGGGGCTTGCTCCCGCCGTATTTACTTTTGAGGTTTGTTATGAAATATGATGCAGTTATTTTTGACCTTGACGGCACTTTGACCGATACGCTTGAGGATTTGAAAAACAGCGTTAACCATGCGATGAGAGAATTCGGATTTCCCGAAAGAACTCTTGAGGAAGTGCGCAGCTTTGTCGGCAACGGTGTAAAAAGACTTATTTATCTCAGCGTTCCGGAAGGAACTTCCGAAAAAACGGCTGATGAATGCCTTGCGGTTTTTAAAGAGTATTATAAGCGGAATTCGCTCGTGCAAACCAAACCTTATGACGGCATAATCCCCATGCTCAAAGAACTTAAAAAGCAAGGGGTAAAAACTGCTGTTGTGACCAATAAAATGCATGAAGCGGCGGCGGAAATAGTCCGTATTTTTTTCAGCGGTCTGATTGATTTAACCGTAGGTCAGATTGACGGCGTGGCTCAGAAACCGCAGCCCGACGGAATTTATTTTGCGCTGCGCGAGCTCGGCGCTTCAAACAAAAAAGCCGTTTATGTCGGCGATTCCGAGGTTGACTGTCTGACTGCGAAAAACGCGAAAATTCCGTGCATCGGTGTTTCGTGGGGCTTCAGAGATAAATCGGTGCTTGCCGAAAGCGGTGCGGACTGCATAATCGACAAACCGCAGGAAATATTTAAAATCATAAAATGATGGTTAAAAGGATGCTTTGCGGCATCCTTTTTTGATTTTACATAAAAAATAAAAACGCGAGAAAAGCGAAGTAAAAGCGAGCATTTCAGAGAAAATCGAAGAAAAATATTTGAAAAATCTGGTCAGAAACGGATTTTTCGCGGATTTGTTAAAAAAATTGTTGACATTTGCGGTAATTTGCTCTATATTTTATATTACTATAATATGCTGTTTC
>JAZLCS010000177.1:0-3503 GCA_045614385.1 Acutalibacteraceae bacterium
ATTGGCAAATTACTACACATTCAACAACCTTGAAATCGTAAAAAGATGCTTATATCTTTTTGCCGCAGGAGATTATAACGAACTCGGATTCCTTCCTTCGTTTATTTATGAAACACCTTATTATCATTCGGGTGAAGCACATATTGCAGACTATGCACTTTTATATGTTGTTTCCGTATGCGATTATTATGAACACACCGCAGACATCAGCGTTGTAAACGATCTTCTGGATATCTGCAAATCACAGCTTGACAGTTTTGAAGCAATACTTGATGAAGATATGATTGTTACAAATCAGGAAGGTTGGTTTGCTTTTATTGATTGGTGTCCCGGACTCGAAAAACTGACAGCGTTGGAGGGTGTATATCTTTATGCTCTTGACCGCTTTTCTAATTTGCTGAAAACAATCGGTGACGAAGATTACGAAAAATATTCATCACTTCTCTCGCAGGTTCGTTCCGCCTGTCAAAAACATCTTTTTGATGAAAAAGAAAACGCATTTGTAAATACTACGGATAACAAGCAGTTCAGCGTTCATTCGCAGGTGTGGATGATATTGGGCGGTGTGATTGACGGTGAAAAAGCCGCAAAAATTCTTTCGGATTGTCTTAATGATAAATCCGCAAAGCAGCCCTGCACACCTTATATGCACCACTATGTTGTTGAGGCAATGATTAAACTCGGGATGAAGGATGCTGCAACAGATTATCTGAAAAATCTCTGGGGCGGAATGGTAAAGCTCGGCGCAGACACATTCTGGGAAGCATATGTACCCGACAACCTTGATTTTTCACCGTATGAAGACAGAATGATAAACAGCCTTTGCCACGCGTGGAGCTGTACACCGTCCTATTTCATAAGAAAATACGGATTATAAGTCAGAAAACCAACAAATTTGTGAAGGTGATTTTATGAGTAAGGCAAAATATGTAGATACAATGATCGGTACCGTCGCAGACGGTCAGGCAGAAAGTTATCACGGCGGCGGTAAAACATATCCCGGAGCTGCTGTTCCCGGCGGCATGGTTCAGCTTTCACCCGATACGGTAACGGGCGGTGACAACGGTAACGGCTACAACTACTGCGATAACACAATAGAAGGCTTCAGCTTCAACCATATGAGCGGCATAGGCTGGTACGGTGATTTGGGAAATATACAGATTATGCCTGTAACGGGCGAAACTGATTTAAGAAGCGGCAGTAACAGTCACGTTGAATTTAAAAATGGTAAAAAAGGCTGGAAATCCGAGTTTTCTCATGATAATGAAAAAACGGAGGCAGGATATTACTCCGTAAAATTAGACCGTTACAATATTTTAGCGGAAGCAACAGCAAATATTCACAGCGGAATATTGAGATTTACATATCCGCAAAATGAAAACGCAAAAATCATAATGAATTTTTCCCGCAGAATCGGCGGTAAAGCAGATTTTGAAGAAATCAGAATCGTTGACAAAAATACTGTTGAAGGTAAGATAATATGCACACCAAAGGGCGGCGGTTTCGGTCACGGCGATGCAGGGATTTCTTACGATTTGTATTTTACCTGCGAGTTTTCCGAAGTGCCTGCAAAAATGCAATTCTTTTCAGATGAAGAATTACAGAGAGAAGGAATAAAAGAATTTTGCCACGAAGATGTCGGACTTCTTCTGGAATTCGGTAAAAATCTTACGAATCCGCTTAAAATAAAATGCGGTATTTCCTACACAAGCCTTGACGGTGCACAAATGAATTTAAAGGCTGAAATTCCCGACTTTGATTTTGATACCCAAAGAAAAAGCGCTTATTCTTTATGGGAACAAGCCTTTGACATTGCAGATGTTGACGGCAGTAACGAAACAGATTTAAAGCTTTTTTACACCTGCCTTTATCACACGCTTTTAGACCCGAGAGTTTCCGCTGATGTTGACGGCAGCTTTTCTTTGGACGGAAAAACGATGAAAGATGACAGTTACATTCACCGTACGGTATTCAGCGGCTGGGATGTTTACAGAAGCGAATTTCCTCTTCTTGCAATTATCCGCCCCGATATCGTTAACGATGAGGTCAGTTCACTTTTAAAAATTGCGGAAACCAAAAACACATCATTTCCTCAATGGGAGCTTTTGGGTATTGACACACATTCAATGGTCGGAGACCCCGGACTTCTTGTTGTTGCCGATGCATATCTCAAAAAAATCAGGAATTACGACACGGAAAAAGCATACAAAATCGGTCTTGCTTCAAGCAAGTGTGAAACAGAGTTATCCGGTAAGACGTTTCATTCCGTAAGACACGCTTGCGAACGGTATCTGAAAGATGCTTTTGTACCCGAAAAGCTGAGCGATACCTTAGAATTTTTGCTTGCGGATTACACAATGTATCTTTTCGCAAAAGAAAAGGGCGATAAAGAAAACGAAGAATTCTTTTTGAACCGTGTAAAAAAATACAGGGATAACTTCGATGAAAAGCTCGGTTTTCTCGCACCGAGAAAAGAAAACGGCGAATTTGTGTTTGAAGAAAATGAATATGACGACGACGGATGTGTTGAAAGCAACATTTTTCAGCAGTCATGGTTTGTGCCTTACGATGTTATCGGTTTAAGCAAGCTTTTCGGTGAGGAAAGAACAATTGAGCTTCTGGAAAGATTTTTTAATAACGCTGATTTTTCAAAGCTCTGGAATGAAGATTATAACCACTCGAATGAGCCTTGCCATAACATCACTCATTATTTCAGTATTCTGGGTCTTCCGCACCGTACACAATACTGGACCCGTAAAGTTCAGAAAGAAGCGTACAGAACAGGTGCATACGGCTTCTGCGGTAATGAGGATGTAGGTCAGCTTTCCGCGTGGTATGTTCTTTCAAGCCTTGGATTTGCACAGGTATGCGTCGGACAACAGGATTATTATATCAATACTCCCTTGTTTAAAAAAGCAACCGTTAAACTAAATAAAATTTATCATTCATGTGTAAACTCCGATACTCTTACCGTCGTTTGTGACAAAGACCCTCTTGAATATCCTTATATCAAGAAGGTTGAGTTTAACGGAAATATAATCACAAAACCGTATTTGTCATATTTTGAAATTACGTCCGGCGGTACTTTAAAATTTGAGCTTTCAAAAGAACCTGTTACGGATTGTTTTTAATAAGTAAAGTAAAACAAATAAGAATATATTTGAATTAAAATGTAGGGCTGCTTGCCCACAAGCCGTCGTTGAACTTTCGCAAATGAACGGCGGGATGTAGGCATCCCTCCCTACACTAAAAATATATAACTTCCAAATTTATCGAAACACTCCCATACCGGAACGAATCAACCAGTTCGGGAAGTCGGATTATTGTGTATTTTAATCTTAAAAGGATGTTGGTTTATGAATACAAATGCAGAATTTCTCTCGCATATCGGCGAGCCCTTTGCATCGGGCTTGCTGGAATTATCCGACAACGGGTCACTCCCGGAAATATATTGCCGTGCATACCGCCGCTACTATGAAACCTGCCCCATTGTATATAAAGCA
>JAZLCS010000178.1:0-7303 GCA_045614385.1 Acutalibacteraceae bacterium
TTGTTTCGATTTCATTAACCGCCGTTTCAATCTTCTCAAGAGAAACGGGTCTTTTTTCACAAGCTCTGAGCATACCGTTCAAAAGCTTGTTGCGGTCAAAAACCTCTCTTGACTTGTCTTTTTTAACAACTATTACGGGAACGGTTTCAACAATCTCATATGTAGTGAAACGTTTCTGGCAGCTTATGCATTCTCTGCGGCGGCGTATGCGCTCGCCTTCGTCGGTGGGTCTTGAATCAATAACCTTGCTTTCTTCGCAACCGCAAAACGGGCATTTCATAGGTGTGGACACTCCTTGCTTATTATTTTTTTGTTCCGGTGTTCTTTATTTTTTTGCCGCAGAGCTCAATGCTCCTTTTGGCAAGAGTAACCAAAGAATCGATGATGGTTTCATCTGCAATGCTGAAATCCTGATAAATTATCGAAAGCTCTGTGCAGCCAAGCACAACGCAGTCGCAACCTGCTTTTTTCAGATTGTTGATTATGCGCCAAAAGCTTTCAATGTCAACGCTTTTGCCGGCTTTTACTTGGTCATATATTATCTCCATAAGGCTTTCGGTATCTTTTTCGTCGGGAACTTCATAGCTTAACCCGTGCTTTTCAAGCATGTTCTGATATGAACGGGAAACAAGCGTTCCTTTCGTGGCAAGAATGCCGACTTTTTTAGCATCGGGAAGATTGTTTTTTATATGCAGAACGGTTTCTTCAATTATATTAATTATATGAGTATCAACTGCTTTTTGTATTTCGTCATAGAAGAAGTGAGCGGTGTTGCAGGGGATGACAATGTAGTTTGCACCGGCTTTTTCAAGAGTTTTTGCGTCGTCGGTCATCTGCGGCAGAGGATTCGGTTCGCTTCTGTCCAGAATGTAATTTGTTCTGTCATGAATTGCAGCGTGATTAAGGATAATCATTGAAACATGCTGCTGATCTGTTGCGGCGTCGGTATATCTGATAACAAGCTCTGCAAAATAAATTGTTGCAAGAGGACCGACACCTCCCAGCACACCAAGCTTGATTTCCTTGCTTTCACTCATTTATTTCATCACTATCCGTAAATTTTGTATTTTCTGATTTGGTTATAAAACACAGCGTTGGTATAGAAAATTCTTTTCGGGTTCTTATCTGCTTTGTATTTGATAGGGAAGGTCCATCTGCCTTCCTTCATCAGTTTGAACGCTTTGTTCTTGAGTTCTTCATCGTGAACATAGTGCTTGATAACATATTTGGGAACAAGCGAGAACAGATGCTCCTTGTCGGCAACGGTATATTCAAGCTCCTTTTCATAGATAAGGTCATCAACAATCCACTTGACGGTATTAAAACCGCTGGCGGTAACATAGAAGTTGCTTCTGCCGAGGCGGACATTGATTTCGAAGAATTTGAACTTGCCGTCTCTTGTGTCATATTTGATATCAAAATTTGCAAAGCCGACATATCCGATGTGCTCGAGGAATTTTGTTGCGGCGGCAACGATTTGGTCGTTGACTTCGTTGATGATAACAACGGGGTTGCCGATTGCCGAGGGAGTGTGGTCCTCAAGCAGAACATGGCCGAGAGAAGCGAATTTGACCTTTGAGTTTCTGTCGCAGTAGCAGGTGAGAACCCTCATGTAAGTGTCATCACCCGGGATGCAATCCTGAATAAGGAATTTGTAGTTATAGTCTGTTTTTTCGAGCTTGGCGAGCATGTCGTCAAGTTCCTGCCTTGTGTTGAATCTGAAAACCTTGCGCTTGCCGTCAAACTTTGCATAGTGATACATTGCGCTGTTGGCAGGCTTTGCAATAATCGGATATTCAAAATCAAAATCCATGGCATTTTCTTCGCCGCAGTTATAAACATAGGTTTTTGGATAGTCTATTCCCAGTTCTTCACAGATTTCATAAAACTTGTCTTTGAGAACAATTTTGTTGAGAAGCTCTTCGTCGATATAGGGAATGACATAGTATTCGCTGAGAATGGGTTTGTTTTCAATCAGAATTCTGACATACCAGTCGCCGCAGCCCATAACAATGAGCTTTTTCTTGCCGTTGAATTCTTTGCCTACTTCGATAAGAGTCTCAATAAGTGTCTCTTTATTTTCGAGGCCGGGGAAAACACGGTTTTCAATGATATCGCTGTTGGATATATATTGGCATTCTTTCATGCTGAGCACAAGAGATTTTATATTATATTCTTCATGAAAGCTTCTTGCAAGGCTGTAAGCCGTGAAATCAGCTCCGAGAATGACAGGTAAAAATTCACGTTCCTCAAGTTTCATTTACAACGCTCCATTATTTAAACAGAATTATAAACATTATATTACAATCGAAATAAAAATGCAAGCATTTCACACAATCTAAAAGGATTATTTTTATAAATTTTGCACATAATTAAGGGCGTTTTTCAAATCCTGCGGCGTTTTGAAGTTTTCTCTGTAAAGTTCAATGATGTAGTCGCCTTTGTAGTCGACGGAATTCATGACCGAAAAGAGCTTTTTAAAATCAAAGATTCCTTCCGACGGCGGCAGGCAGTCACAGATTCGGTTATGGTCACTTATATGGATATGAATGATGTCATTTTTGAATTTTTCTGCGAATTCAAGCGGGTCATATCCCGCCCGCACTGCTTGTTTAACATCAAAGACAATGTTGAAATCATCGCTCAAAGCTTTTTTCATGCTTGCCAGAAAATCCGGGTTTTCGCTGAGGTGTCTGTTAACGTTTTCCTGTGCAACCGTGACACCGAAACCGCGCCCCGCATCACAAAGTCTTGAAAAGCGCTCAAAGTATTCATCTTCGCTGATTTTGCCCGGCAGAAGCGAGCCGTGGATAATCGAAATTTCTGCTCCGAGCAGTGCAGTAACCTCAAAATTGCGCTTATAGAAATCAAGCATATCATCAAAACGCCTCTGATATACGCTGAAAAGCATATATGTTTCCGCAAAAGAAGAAAACGGATGCACCGAAGCAATTTTTATGCCGTATTCTGTGGCGATTGTGTTGAGAATTTTTGCGAATTCGGGAGTGGTTTCGCTTGGCGAATTCAAAAAAATCTCACAAGTTTTAACGCCGAGTTTTCCCAGTTCCTCAAGTGATTTTTCGGTGTTTTGCGGGTACAGACATGAAGTTGAAATTCCGAAAGCCATTGTATTATTTCCTCTTTTGGTAAGATTTTAGGTTTGAATATGTGTATCCGATAATGTACAATGTTCATACAGGTGAATGGAGGTTGCCATGAAAAATATTTTCAAAGGTGTTCACCGCCCTGCACGCAGAGTGTTTATTTCGGGCTGGTCAGTTGTTTTGACCGTGCTTGCCGCCTCAACGGTTTTATACATAGGCGCAGGCAGTCTGTTTGATTATTATTCGGCTGTTGAAATCAGCGAAAGCCTTCTTGCAAGCGTGAGACCGATTTCCGTAGCCGTATGTGTTTCTTCGTTGGGCGTTGAGTACTACTTAAGACAAAAAAAATAATTCCTCAAATTAAATTATAACACAGTAAAAGAAAAAGTCGAGAAAATCATGCATTTTTTCTCGACTTTTTTACTTGTGTGTGATATGATGCTTTTATAGAATACGGCAAAGCCGTATGATTGGAGGAATAACAATGCTCAGAGTTGCAATGCTTTCAAAATGGCATGTTCATGCCGAGGGTTATGCCCGCGATTTTTTGAAAACGGGAAAAGCCGAAATCACCGCTGTTTGGGATGAAAAGCCCGAAAGGGGAGAGCCTTGGACTGAAAAGCTCGGCTGCGATTTTGAAGCCGATCTGGATAAGCTTCTTGCAAGAGACGATGTTGACGCGGTTTGCTGCTGTACTCCCACAACCATGCACACGGATGTCCTTCTGCGCGCGGCAAAAGCTGGCAAACACATTTTCACCGAAAAGACCCTTGCCTGCACGGTTGCGGAATGCCGTGAAATTGCTAAAGCTGTTGAAGAAAACGGCGTGACCTTTGTAATTTCATTTCCTCACAAAGCATGGCAAATTGTTAAATTTGCAAAGCAGCATATAGAAAACGGCGACTTCGGCAGAGTAACCAATGTCAGAGTGCGCAATGCCCATAACGGTGTCAGCGGCAATTGGCTGCCCGAATATTGGTTTGTAAAAGAAGATTGCGCAGGCGGTGCAATGATGGATTTAGGCTGCCACCCGATGTATCTTCTCTCATATCTTTGTGGGAAGCCCAAGAAGATAACAGGCATTGCAAATTCAATTCTCGGCACACCTGTTGATGAAAACGCCGTTTCGGTTGTTGAGTTTGAAAACGGATGCATCGGCGTTGCCGAAACCTCGTTTCTTGCCTATTCTTCGCCATATACAATCGAGGTGCACGGCACTGACGGCATTCTTCTCTGGAGAGGCGGCAATGATATAAAATATAAAACCGTTGAAACTGCAAAGTTAAACAAGGACTTCATTGCTCCCGATAAGTTCCCCGAAGAGGATGCGCACCCCATTGACCGCTTTGTGGATGCATGTATTGAAGGCACGGGTTCGCCCGAGGGAATCGGCATGAACGAAGCCATTGAGCTTGCATGCCTTCTTGAAAACTCTTATATAGCATACGAAACAGGCAAAACTGTTGAAATAAAGGAGTAACAACCAATGAAAATGAGAACAACACTTCATTATTATGACATATTCCCAAAGGTTTTTCCTGCCGGAAAAGAGATTGAAATAACAATTAAGCCCCTTGGTGCCCATGCGGAATGTAAAGACCCCGAAAAGATTTATCTTGCGATTTACGGCCTTGACGACGGCAACCCCAGAGATTATCCTCACAGAAAAAACGGAGCGCAGTTTCCTTTTACATTTGACGGAAAAGACCTTAAATTCACATATACTTTCCCGCGCGAACAGCAGTATTATGTAAGGATTTTTGACAAAGAAACCAACAAAAGACTTCTCCAGATGAGCGTTTATGCCCTTGACGAAGACCTTTGCGGCAGATATCCGCTTATCGGTGACCTTCACATGCACACATTCCGCTCCGATGGCAGGCAAGCTCCCGCAATTGTCAGCGCAAACTACAGAAAGCACGGCTACGATTTTTTTGCAATTACCGACCATAACCGTTATTATCCCTCTCTGGAGGCTATTGAAACATTCAAGGATGTTCCTATAGAATTTAACATCATCCCCGGCGAAGAAGTTCATCTTCCCGACCTTGCGCCCGACCATATCAACGATGTTCATATCGTAAACTTTGGCGGCAAATATTCCGTTAATGCCATACTCAAGGATGAGCACACCGAAGAATTCGGTAACGATATCGAAAAGCGCCGTTTTGAGGGCTTCCCTTGCCCCGAACAGCTTGACGAAGAGGGCTACAGAGCAGAGGTTGATGCACTTATTCCGACTCTTGATATTCCCGAAGGTATTGAGCCCTTCACCTATGCAAGCTGCGTATGGGTGTTCAATCATATCAGAAAGGCAGAGGGTCTCGGAATTTTCTGTCATCCTTACTGGCTTTCAAATGTTCATCAGGTGCCCGAAAATCTGACGGATTATATGCTTAAAACCCATCCGTTTGATGCTTTTGAGGTTCTCGGCGGCGAAAATTATTATGAGCATAACGGCTTCCAGACTCATAAATATTATGAAGTTCTTGCAAAGGGTTATGATAAATTTCCCATCGTCGGCAGCACGGACAGCCACAGCTCAATAAACAACGTGAATGCCTATGTTGCATCAACAATGGTGTTTTCACCTGCGAACGAAAGAACAGCTATTATTGATTCAATCAAGAATTTCTATTCTATCGCAATTGACGGCATCAGCAAGGAGTTCAGGCTTGTCGGCGATTTCCGCCTTGCACGCTATGCAACCTTCCTTCTTCAGGATTATTTCCCGCTTCATGATGACCTGTGTTATGAGGAAGGCAGAGCGATGAAGGACTATGCATGCGGAATTGAGGGCGCCAAGGAAACTCTTGAATTTATCAGTGGCAGAATTCAGAAGCAGAGAGAAAAATATTTTGCATTTTGATTAGGTGATATGACATAAAAAACTGTGTTCGTTTTTATACAGCTATCATAATTATCGGTTTGTTCTAAATTTTTTTCTTTCCCCTTGATTTAAAATAATCTGTGGTATATAATATATTAGTTAGTTTTACAAAATCCGACGTTTCGCAGATTGAAAGGGTGTTGAAATTGAAGAAAATCGGTTTTGACAACGCTGCTTATATCAGACTCCAGTCCGAGCAGTTGAGCAAGCGCATAAATGAATTCGGCGGCAAGCTTTATCTTGAATTCGGCGGCAAGCTTTTTGACGATTTTCATGCGTCAAGGGTTCTGCCCGGCTTTGCGCCCGACAGTAAGCTGCAGATGCTCAAAAGCATCGCGGATGATGTTGAGGTTGTTATTGTTATCAACTCCGGGGATATTGAAAGCAACAAAATCCGCCGTGATCTCGGCATAACTTATGACGCCGATGTTCTTCGCCTTATCGATGCCTACAGAGCCTCGGGTCTTTATGTGAGCAGTGTTGTTCTTGCACAATATAAAGATCAGCCTGCGGCGGACGCTTTCAAAGCAAAGCTTGAACAGCTTGGCATCAAGGTTTATATCAACCGTATTATAGACGGCTATCCGTATAACGTTTCTCACATCGTAAGCGATGAGGGCTTCGGTAAAAACGAGTTTATTGAAACCGAAAGACCTCTTGTTGTTATAACCGCTCCCGGCCCTGGCAGCGGAAAAATGGCAACCTGCCTTTCTCAGCTTTATCATGAAAATCAGCGCGGCAACAAGGCGGGCTATGCCAAGTTTGAAACTTTTCCGATTTGGAATCTTCCGCTTAAGCATCCGGTCAACCTTGCTTATGAGGCTGCAACTGCCGACCTTAACGATGTTAACATGATTGACCTTTATCATCTTGATGCTTACGGCGTTACAACCGTTAATTATAACCGCGATGTTGAAATTTTCCCGGTTCTCAATGCTATTTTCCAGAAAATCGAGGGTAAAAGCCCCTATAAATCACCCACTGATATGGGCGTTAATATGGCGGGTTATGCCATTTGTGACGATAAGGCAACCAGAGAAGCGTCAAAGCAGGAGATTATCCGCCGTTATTTCAATGCCATGTGTGATTTCAAAATGGGAAGAGGCAAGCAGGAAGCTGTTGATAAAATAATCAGCCTTATGAATCAGGCGGGCATCAGCATTGAGGACAGAAAGGTTATCAAAGCTGCAATTGACCGCAGCAACGAAACCGAAGGTCAGCCTGCGCTTGCGATTGAGTTGCCCGACGGCAGAATTGTTACGGGCAAAACATCAAATCTTCTCGGAGCTTCGAGTGCTGCTCTTTTGAA
>JAZLCS010000179.1:0-5612 GCA_045614385.1 Acutalibacteraceae bacterium
GATATTGACAACATGAACATCTCTCTTGTTGTTTGCAATTGAATCAATAAGAGAAACCGCTGCAAGCGAATACTTATGGCCGCCTCTCTTATCAAGAAGTGCAGGCTTTGTAACGATTTCTTCGTTCTGATACATCTCAAGAAGCTGTTCTTCAATTTCCATGCAAACCTGTGCGCTTGTCTTTTCATCTTCTCTCTGATGAGCAAGCTTTGCTTCACGGCAGTAATAATACTGAAGATATGATGAGGGCAAGCCCTGAACAGTCTTGAGGCAGTCGATTGAGAAGCCGTCATCCTTGATGTTCGCCATAACCTTGGGTGAGAAACCGCTTTCGATAAGACCGGGAAGAAGTTCTTCGCCGTTCTTTTTAACGGAAGTAATCCAGCTGAGGTGATTAAGACCTACATATGTAATCTCGCTGTCCTCGCCCGTAATTTCCTTAACATCGTCAAGCATGTCAATGGGAACATTGCAAAGACCGATGTTCTTTACGTTTGTATGGTTAAGAATGAACTCGGTGATAATGCCCGAGGGATTTGTGAAGTTGATGAGCCATGCATCGGGGCAGATAGCTTCAATTCTGTCGCAGATGTTCTTGATAACAGGTATTGTTCTCTGAGCCTTGAAGAAACCGCCGATACCCGTTGTTTCCTGACCGATGAGGTCGTATTTCTTCGGGATGCTCTCGTCAAGGTGACGGCAGGGAAGCTTGCCTACACGAATCTGTGTTACGACAAAGTCCGCCCCCTGAAGAGCCGTATCAAGGTCGTCTGTGAAAACAACTTCGCAATCATCGCCGACATTCTTGAGCATTCTTACACAGAGGTCGCCGACGATGTTTCTCTTTCTCTCGTCGATATCCATAAATGAAATTTTCTTGAGCTTAAGGCTGTCTTTTGCCTTAAGAAAACCGTCTACAAGCTCGGGGCAATAGGTACTGCCTGAACCGATTACAGCAACATTAATTTCTCTCATTGTTATCTATCTCCTTATCCTGCATAATCCTGCATAATCCAATTGATGCAACCTGTTACGGGAAGCGCATCGAGTTTTATGAACTTAAGCTTCTTGCCGCTGAATTCTTCAGCCTTTGAAAGAAGCATATCAAGATAGAACTTGTTATCAAGTTTAACATTGATTGAACCCGAAAGAACAACCTCAACCTCACCGTCACCGAAATCAAGCTCATTTGAAAGAGCTGCAATAAGCTGAGCACCTCTGATTGCCATTCTTTCGCAATAGTCGCAGGCAGGCTTATCGCCCTGCTTCGCGGCTTCAAAGAAAAATGCAACCATGGTTTTTATATATTCGCCGCCGTCTTCGCCTTCAATTTTTTCAATAAGGCCAAGAACTTCGCCTCTGTCTTTAAATCCGAATTTATTCATTACCATCTCGGTAATAAGTGTTTTTTCAAGGCCGAGGAAAAGCTCGTTATAAACAAGACGGAAAGCTTCAACAACAATGTTTCCGCCGCCCGAAATATCGCCCGAAAAATCGCCGAGACCTGCAAGCTGAAGCATCTTGCCGTCAATGCCGATGCCGTTGCAGCAAACGCCTGTGCCGCAGTTATAACCGATTGCACTTTTGCCTGTTGCGCCCGCTTTGACAACAATAAATCCGTCGTTGAAAACTTCAAAGTTTGAGAGCCCTTTATCGCGAAGCATACCGCACATAATGTCATACTGATAAGGATGGTCAATGCCGGCAAGACCCATAAGGGTAAAGCTTACGTCTGAAAGAGCAATCCCCGCCTTTTCGCAAAGGTTCTTCAGCCCTTCCATAATGATATCGCTTGCGCCCTCAAAAGCAGTGTCAAGATTTTCGTGGTTGCTGCCCGGTCCCGTTACGGATGCGAGCATTTTTTTGTTTTCGTCAAAAAGGGCAAATGCGGTTTTTGTTCCGCCGCCGTCAACACCGATATAATATTTCATGTCATATTCCTCTTTTATTCAAAAAATTCATTGCAAACCTCATCAAGGCAGAACATGCCTCTTCTTGGTTCTTCTCTGTCTATCCACATTCCGTTCGTGAAATCGGGGAATGCAACGGGTGCACTGCCGAGCGCAATTGACTGCTCGGAAAGGCAGGTGACAGCCATCATAACCGCGGTGTCATAAACATCAATGGGAGGAGCCGCATCAAGCCTTACACTCTCTGCAAATGCGCTGAGAACAAGGTAATCCATGCCGCCGTGACCCGCGTGAACGCCGTCCTGCTGATATTTTTTCCAGAGCGGATGCTCATATTCTTTGCGGTATTCTTCAAAACTTTCGGGCTGATGCATCCAGTCACCCTCGATATGCTTGGTGCGGCCCTCAACATAAATTGATTCGCCGTCTTCCATGTAAATACCCTTTGTACCCTGAACGCGGTAAGCTCTTGAATAATGTCTGGGCAGCGAACAGTCGTGAGTAAGAACAACGGTTTCACCGTTGGCGCATTTGAGCATTGTTGTTACAACATCGCCCTCGTTGAAATTATAATTTGCAAGGTCATAATTCTCGCCCTTGTTGGCTTTTATCCATTCGTTAAGACCTCGGGATTTGCTCGCCATTGAAACAAGGGAAATAAACCTGTTACCTCGGTTGATACCGAGCACCTTTGTGATGGGACCGAGCTGATGGGTGGGATAAAGCTCGCCGTTACGCATCTGAAAATTGAAAAGCCTGCCGTGTCTGTTTTCTCTGCCGAGGCTGATTTCGTCACGCAAATCGTGCTGATATCCGCCCGCCATGTGTATAATTTCTCCGAAAACACCCTGCTTAACCATATTGAAAAGAGCCATTTCGTTTCTGTCATAGCAGCAGTTTTCGAGAAGCATGCAGAATTTGCCGGTTTCTTCGCTTGTGCGAACCATCTGCCAGCATTCTTCTATGCTTGCCGCGCCGCCAACCTCCATTGCAACGTGAATACCCGCCTTCATTGCATCAATGGCTATTCTTGAATGGGTAATCCATGTGGTTGCAACATAAACCGCATCAAGATTTTCTTTTTCAAACATTTCTTTATAGTTAAGGTAAACATTGGCATCTGTCCCAACTTCTTCCTTAACTATTTCCGCACCGCGAATTGCTCTGTCTTCGTATTTATCGCAAACTGCGGGAACTCTTACGCCGTCGCATTTAAGAAGCTCGCGGAGCATACCCGAGCCTCTGCCGCTTGTGCCGACGATACCGATATTGACAAATTCTTTCATAAAAGTAACCTCTGCAAAAAATAATAGCCGTCGATTATATCAACGGCTATTATTATAAAACAACTTTATAAAAAAGGCAATATTATTTAAAATATCTTTTAAAATGTTTTTGCCATTTCATAATGTAAAGAGTAATCATCTTGGTTAATGCTATGTCATAAATCACAAAGGTTACCGTTCCCATGCCGAGAAGGATGGGATATGCCCAGACACCCCAGTCCTCGGTTTCATCAATGGTAACGCCCATGAATTTCATCATAAGATAATATGAACCCGCCATTGTACCCGCAAAAGTGAGAACTTTTATTATCCAGCCTATAACAGCGGGGAGCTTTGATTCCAGCAATGCTTTGTATATGGGATAGTAGCCGAAAAATACGAGATACATCACAGCAACTTCCTTTTCGGGAACAAGCAGCATGCCGAGAATGGCAACCGCGCAATAAACTCCGAACGCCCATTTTTTATCGGTTTCGATAACCATGAATATTGTCAACGCCCCCGCAACGGCAGGCAGAGCATATGTCATGAAAGGCACTATTGCAACGGATATCATAAGCACCAGCGACAGTGCCGCAACAATTCCGCCTATAGCGCATTTTGAACTTTGTTTCAAATTAATGCTTCTCCTTTTGAAACGGCGGGAGCAAGCCCCGCCCTACATTATTTTAACAACACGGAATCAGGTCGCCGCCGCAGCACTCACAGCAGCAATCCGCACAAATCAAGCCCGTGCACATATCGCAACCGGAACAGCCCGAATTCTTTTCGGCACGGCGTTCGGTTCTGTATCCGCCGTTCCTTGCGTTGTTTATCTTGTTATAAGCCAATTTATAAGTGTCGTTTGCCGGGTCAAGGTTGCTTGCGGTTGCAAAATTCTTTGCCGCCTCTTCAAGCCAGCCGCGTTTTTGCTGAACTGTGCCTTTAAGATAATACCACCGGGCATCGCGGCTGTAATCAGGTATGCCGTCAAGTAAAATCTGCGCATCGTCAAGCCTGCCGGAATTTATTTTTGCTCTGATATCGGAATAATCCGCCGCCTCTTTATACTCATTTTGGGAATAATCATCAAATTTTCCGGATCTCATAATTAGATAATCATATGCCGCATCGAGCTCAGCGATTTTGTCGCTCTGACCGGAACTCTGATACACTCTGAGCTTTTCTTTATATGCAGCGTCAATCTGCTCTTTTGATGCATCTGCGTGCACGCCCAAAACCACATAGGGATTTTTCATATAAGCACCTCACTCAACGGTATATATATCTTTCTCTTTTGTTCCGGGCGAATACTTCTTCAGCATGCTTTCGCCGCTGAAGGTCAGCCCTTCCAAGACTATATTTTCAAGTATATCTTCAAATCGTTTTGCTCCGAGAGCATCCAAAGCTTCAAGAGCTTCGCTTTGAGTAAGATTGAGTATTCCTCTCACTCTTTCGGCAAACTCTTTTCGTGTTTTTTCGTCTTTTATATCGGTATATTCCGCCTTGAAAGGATTAAAGCTGCCGCTTTTTATATCATCTTCAAGGTCATCGGCAGCATCAAGAATATAAACATATCTGCCAATCATATACCCGAGCGTGTAAAGCGAATTTCTGCAATCGCCTTCAAACCCGTGAGCCATCACTCTGCCGAGTGCCTGCGCGCTTTCATGAGCGGCTGCATCAAGGCAAACATCTTTTTCCTTTTCAATCGCCGCCTGTTTTTCCATGGATTCGGCAATGATTTTTTCAATCTCGGGCGCAAGACGTGCAGCCCTCCTGTGCATCAGCCAAACAATCGGATAAAGCAGAGCCGCAACAAACTTTGACTTCAAGCCTTTGTCACGGATATTATCAACGAGCTTGTAATACACGGTAATGATAAGCGCATGGGAGCAAAAATCAAGCTCCTGCTTTTCCGCACAAATCATGCATTTCTTAGCGGGATTATACGGGCAGCGTTTTTTTGAAAATGAACATCCGCTATCGCCTGCTGCAAGGCGAAGCACGGCGGCAAAGGCAAAATCATAGCTGAGGAAAAGCTGAGCAACGGGTGAATAAATCCGCCCGAGCGAGCGGCAGAGAGAACAGTATACGCCCCTGTAAAGCTCATAGTCTTTCATCTTCATTTCGGGCTTGAAAGCCTTTACATAACCGAGCAAAATTCACCCTCCGCATAATTACTTACATTATATTTTATATTATCTCTGCGCAAAAACGGTTAACATATTGTAAATTTTGCGACTATTTGAGCATTATTTCGCCTTTGAAATAGACATTTTGATAAAGTATGCTTAACTAATCAAAAAAGTGTTGACAATTCAATTTTCTTATGTTAAAATAACTGACGTTCCGAATTGTGCGGGTGTAGTTCAATGGTAGAATCCCAGCCTTCCAAGCTGGTTGTGTGGGTTCGATTCCCATCACCCGCTCCATT
>JAZLCS010000180.1:0-17140 GCA_045614385.1 Acutalibacteraceae bacterium
CCGCTCGATGCCGAGATGCTTTCAAAAAGAGATGAACTGTTGAAATCGAAAAAAACGGATGATGATTTTCTCGGGCTTGCAAGGCAGTTTGCATCGGCAGATATAATTGTTATTGCCGCTCCTTACTGGGATCTTCTTTTCCCTGCTGTTCTGCGCATTTATCTTGAAAATATCACCGTTTGCGGAATTACCTTCCGATATTCAGAAAAAGGCATTCCCGTCGGACTTTGCAAGGCAAAAAAGCTTTATTATGTCACTACGGCAGGCGGTTTTATCGGTGAAAACAATCTCGGATTCGATTATGTGAAAGCACTTGCAACAACACTTTTCGGAATCAATGATGTTAAATTTTTCTCGGCTGAAGGTCTTGATATCTACGGTGCGGATGTTGCTGAGATATTGCAGCAGGCAAAAGATAATATGAGCCTTGCCGATGAAGAATCGTACACAATACCTTACCCCGAAAAATACGGTGACAGTCCGAATAAAGACGGTGCATCTTCCTTCGGCGGAATAACTGACCATAACAGATCGAGATATTACGTTGCAAATGATTTTTATAATATGAAAAGCGACGGTTCGCTTCATATTTTAAGTCATTTTGAAACCTATCAGCAAACAACAGAATATACCTGCGGTGCGGCAAGCGCTCTGATGGTGCTTAACTGGTTCGGAAAGAAAAAGTACCATGAAACCGCCGTGGCACAGCTTGTTGAAAGTCATCCCTGCAAAGGCTCAACTGTTGAAAATATCGCAGACTTTTTTGACCTGATTGGTTGGAATGTTGATTATCACGCAGGTTCCGACAGAAAATTTGAAACCATAGAAGAAGTTGAAAAGTTTTTTGTTGAAACAATCGACAGCGGCACTCCGATTATGGTTGACTGGGTTGATTGGGCAGGTCATTGGCAGGTTCTTATAGGAATTGATACCTGCAATTCCGCATCTCCCTATGATGATGTTCTGATTTTTGCAGACCCTTATGATGTAACCGACCATAAGCAGGACGGATATTATACCTTTCCGCTTGGCAGGTTTTTCGGTATGTGGCGTGAAGGCGTCTGCGCAGAAAAAGAAAAACCCTATGTTCAGCCTTATGTTATCGCAAAACCTGAATAAACCAATGTATTGAAAGCTGTCTTTGATTTCAAAGGCAGCTTTTTATATTAACCAAGTATTCTTTTATTGAAATAGCAATGTGAAAGTGTTATACTGTAATTTGTTATAATGGTTGATTATAGGCTTTTGCTTATTATACGGAGGTTATGCTATGAAAAATGCAATCAAAAAAGCGATATCTGTTCTGCTGATTGCAGTAATGCTTTTCGGCGCCGCACCGCTTGCGGGATTCGTGGGTATTGAATTGCCTGAATTCAACCTTTTCAGCACAAAAGCCGAAGCTGTAAAAAGCGGCACTTGCGGTGATAATCTGACATGGACTTTTGATGAATCAACGGGTGAACTCGTCATCAGCGGTACGGGTGATATGTGGGAAGAACCCAATTGGCCGAGTGGAATCCGAACTGTCAAAATTTCGGAGGGTGTAACAGGCATAGGTAAGAGGGCATTCTCGGGTTCAAGCCTTGAATGCGTCACAATTTCCGACAGCGTAATAAACATAGGTGAAGGCGCGTTTTATAACTCCCGAAAGCTCCGAAATGTAACAATCGGCAGCGGTGTAACAAGCATAGCTGATAATGCGTTCGTTTTATGCTTTGGTCTTAAAAATATAACGGTAGACTTCTCAAATACGGCATATTCAAGTGACGAAAACGGAGTGCTTTTCAACAAGGATAAAACCGTTCTTGTGTGTTATCCCAAGGGTGACCCGAGAACAAGCTATGAAATTCCCGAAAGCGTTACAATTATTGGTCCGGTTGCGTTTGAAGATTGCCGAAACCTCACAAACGTAACAATCCCTGCAAGCGTAACAAGTATCGGTGACTCTGCTTTTATTCAATGCTACAATCTTGAAAGCGTAATAATCCCTGATAGTGTAACAACTATTGAAAACGCTGCGTTTTTGGCGTGTCCGGGAATGGAATATATTCATATACCCTCAAGCGTAACAACACTTGGAAATAATATTATACTTTCCGATGCTGATAAAGCGGATGGCATTGAAAGTATTAAAAACGATTTAGAAACTGCAACCGATGAAGAATTGGCAGAATATGCACAAATGGGTATGACAAAAGAGGTGGTTGCAAACTGGAAACCCACAACCCTCATCTGCTCCGACAGTGAAAACAGTGCTGCAAAAACATTCGCTGCCGAAAACGGAAATCAATTTGAAGTATGTAACGGACACGACAGCGGAGATACTCCTGATGTTCCTGATAATCCCGAAAACCCCGACTTAATCACAGGTGTCTGCGGTGATAATCTTACCTGGACTTTTGACGAATCAACAGGTAAGCTTGTCATCAGCGGCACGGGTGATATGTGGGATTGGAACGGCTCCGATATGCCTTGGTATGCTTACCGAACATCAATAAAAACAATAACCCTCCCCGATTCATTGACAAATATAGGCGATTATGCGTTCGCTTTTTGTGAAAACCTTGCAAGCATAGAAATCCCCGACAGCGTAACAAGTATCGGAGAAGCTGCGTTTAGGTACTGTTTGAATCTCGCAAGTATAACCCTCCCTGACAGTGTGACAAACATAGGCAGGTGTGCGTTCTTGGATTGCACAAGCCTTGCAAGCATAGAAATTCCCTATGGTGTAATCAATATAGATGAAGGTGCATTTGCGTGTTGTATAAATCTCACAAGTATAATCCTACCTGACAGTATAACAAGCATAGGTGATTATGCGTTTGTATATTGCACAGCTCTATTAAACATAGAAATACCCGATAGTGTTACAAGCATTGGTGACGGTGTGTTTGCAGACTGCTCAAACCTCAAGGATGCTGTTATCGGTGACGGTTTGACAAGCATTAGTTTCAGAATGTTCAAAGAATGTGAAAAACTCACCAATGTAACTATCGGTGAAAGTGTAACAAGCATCGGGTCCGAAGCGTTTGACACATGCTACAAGTTCAGCAATGTAACAATCCCTGATGGAGTTACAAGCATTGGCGAGCGCGCGTTCTACGGTTGCGTTAACCTCTCAAGTGTAACAATCCCCGACAGCGTAACAAGCATCGGTGACAATGCGTTCAACACGTGTCTTGAAATGGATTATATACATATTCCGTCAAGCGTAACAACTATCGGAAGTTATATTATAATGCCTGATGACGAACAATCGGAATATGTTGAATTTTTTAAAACGTTTTTAGAGAATGCAACCGAAGAAGTATTGGCAGAATATGCACAAATGGGCGTAACAAAAGAAACAGTTGCAAACTGGTCACCCACAACCCTCATCTGCTCCGACAGCGAGGATGGTGCCGCAAAGACCTTTGCCGAGCAGAACGGCAATGAGTTCAGAGTTTGTAGCGGACACGACACTCCCGACACCCCTGACATCCCCGACAACCCCGACTTAATCACAGGCACTTGCGGTGATAATCTTACCTGGACTTTCAACGAGTCAACAGGTGAACTCGTCATCAGCGGTACAGGTGATATGTGGGATTTTTTATATGTCCTGCAAAATGTACCTTGGTATCCTTATTTTTCATCAATAAAAACCGTGACAATTGCTGACGGCGTAACGAGTATAAGCGGTATTGCTTTCATTGGCAGCAGCGTCACAAGCGTAATTATTCCTCAAAGCGTAAAAAGCATAGGCCTTGCTGCATTCAGCGGTTGCACAAGCCTCACAGACTTATCTCTTTCCGAGGGATTGGAAAAAATAAACTACAATGCATTTGAAGGTTGTACAAGTCTCACAAGCATAACAATTCCCAACAGTATTACATATATCGATTCGACAGCATTCCGGGGATGTACAAGTCTTGCAGATATAACAATTTGTGACGGTGCCACAGGCATCGCCCATATTGCATTCGATGACACAGCCGCCTATAATGACAGCACAAATTGGGATGGTGATGTTTTCTATATCGGAAACCGTCTGATGAAAGCTAATGAAACTCTTTCGGGTAATTACAGAATAAAAGAGGGAACGAAAATAATAGGAGAGAGCGCACTTGGTTTCTGTCGTGCTCTTGAAAGCATAGAAATCCCTGACAGCGTAATAAGAATAGAAACACTAGCATTTTGGCAATGCGTAAATCTCAGCAGTATAACAATTCCCGAAGGAGTAACAAGTATTGGTGAAGTTGCGTTTTTGGAATGTATGGCCTTGGATGAAATACATATTCCGTCAAGCGTAACATCGATTGGAATTAATGTTGTTTTATCCGATACTGATAAAGCGAATATTATTGAAGAGTTCTCGAATATGAGCGATGAAGAGTTTGCAGAATATGCAGAAATGGGCATAACAAAAGATAAGGTTGCAAACTGGAAACCCACAACCCTCATCTGTTCCGACAGCGAAAACAGTGCCGCAAAAACTTTTGCAGAAGAAAACGGCAATCAGTTTGCAGTTTGCAACGGACATGATGTCGGAGAAGATCCGGAATTAATCAGTGGTATCTGTGGCGACAATCTTACTTGGACTCTCAACCCCGTAACAGGCGAACTCGTCATCAGCGGCACGGGCGATATGTATGATTGGAAATATGATTATGATGTTCCCTGGTACAACTACAGAACGGAAATAAAAACGGTAACACTCCCAGAAGAATTAACAAGCATAGGTGAAACTGCATTCGGATCATGTATCAGGCTCACAGATTTAACAATTCCAAATAGTGTGACAAGTATAGGTGATGTTGCATTCTTGTATTGTTGGTCAATGAGGTATATTCACATTCCATCAAATGTAACCTCAATCGGATTTGGTATTGTAGCCACTGATTCTGCGAAAGCGAATTTTATTGATTGGGTTGAAAATATGACCGATGAAGAGTTTGCTGAAGAAGTAGGAACATCGGGACTTACAAGAGAAGAAGTTGCAAGCTGGCCAAAAACAACGCTCATCTGTTCCGACAGCGAAGATGCATATGCAAAAACTTATGCCGAACAGAACGGAAATGAGTTTGCAGTTTGTAACGGACATGACGGAGGAAATCCCGATGTTCCCGATACTCCCGAAAACCCCGACTTAATCACGGGTGTCTGCGGTGATAATCTTACATGGACTTTTGATGAGTCAACGAGTAAGCTTACTATCAGTGGTACAGGTGAAATACCTTTTGCACTGTATCAATCAATGCCATGGGATATATATTCTTCGATTAAAACGGTTGAAATCAGTGACGGAGTAACAGGTATAGGTTATCGAGCCTTTATGTCATGTTCAGGTCTTACCAATATAATAATCCCCGACAGCGTAACAAGCATTGGGCAGGAGGCTTTTTATTATTGCTCCGAACTTGTGAATATAACGATAGATCCTGATAACGACTCGTATTCGAGCGATGAATACGGGGTGCTTTTCAATAGAGATAAAACCGCTCTTGTATATTATCCTGAGGGTCACAGAAGAACAAATTACACTATTCCTGACGGAGTTGTAAGCATAGGTTATCGTTCATTTTTGAATAACAGTTATCTTATGAGCCTTGAAATACCTGACACTGTTGTACATATTGAACAGGGTGCTTTTTCTGAATCGGCAATCTATGAAAATCCTGATAATTGGGAAGATTCTGTTTTATATATTGATGACTGTTTGATAAAAGCAGAAGAATCAATTCCAGGTGATTATACAGTAAGGGGTGGAACAAGATATATTGGCGAAGGCGCTTTTGTCGGTTGTTTTAACCTTAAAAATGTAATTCTTCCGGACAGTTTGAAAGTCATCGACGGGTCCGCATTTGCTATTTGTTATTCACTTGAAGATATCATATTACCTGATGGCGTAACAAATGTTGGCGAATATGCATTTGTTAATTGCGTGTCAATGGAATATATCCATATTCCGTCAAGTGTGAAATCGATAGGAGAAGCTGCTGTGCCGTCGGATTCAGACAAAGTGTCATTTCTTGAATACTTGAAAAATATCAGTGATGATGAATTAGCTGAAATTGGACTCACAAAAGAAAAAGTTGAAAAACTTAAACCCACAACCCTCATCTGCTCTGACAGCGAGGATAGTGCCGCAAAAACTTTTGCCGAGCAGAACGGCAACCAGTTCAGAGTTTGCGGCGGAGACCACCGCGAAGAATTCACCGCAACCTTCATCGTTGACGGCGTCCAGACCGTTATCACCCTCAAGGAAGGCGATGCAATCACAATGGAAGACCCCGTCAAGGAAGGTCACACCTTTGTTGGCTGGACTCCCGAAGTGCCTGAGACTATGACTGCCGAAAATCTTGAATTCACCGCTGTTTTTGAGGTTAATTCCTACACGGTAACCTGGTACGTCAACGGTATGGTGATGAGAGAAACCCGTAAGTATGGTGACGTGATTGAAAAAACAATCACTATGGACAAGGAAGGTCACACCTTTGTTGGCTGGACTCCCGAAGTACCCGAAACTATGCCTGCTTATGACCTTGAATTTACCGCAATTTTTGAAATTAACATTTTTGATGCGGTGTTCAACGCAAACGGCGGTATCTTCCCCGACGGTGACTCGGTCAAGAGAATTTCAACGGAATACAATGCCGAAATTATCGCTCCCCAAGAGCCCGAAAGAGCAGGATATCTGTTTGCAGGCTGGGCATATAACGGCAAAAACATCGGCACCGACGTGGGTGTTATGGACGGTAACGAGGACAAAATCTTTGATGCCGTGTGGGTTTATAACGATAAAGCAACCTACAGAGTTGAAACCTACACAATGAACACTTACGGTGAATATGAAGTTTCGTTTATGCTGGTCAATGCCTTTGTGGGCGAAGAGGTTTCCGTGAATCCTACGGCAGCCGAGGGCTTTGAAATCAACGAAGAAATGAGCGTGCTCAACGGCACGGTTTCTGCAGAAGAGCCCCTTGTTCTCAAGGTTTATATGGACAGACAACAGTATAAATTCACAGTTGTTGTGCTGGATAAGGAAACCACAAAAATGTATTACTACGGTGCGGTTGTTGCCAGACCCGGCAACCCCTATGTGGATGGATATTCATTCCAGTATTGGGAGCCTTCCGTTCCCACAATAATGCCTGCTCATGACGTGACGATAACTGCAATCCTCAAAGAATACAAAAGGGCGACAATTCAGATTATCACTCCCGAAAAGAGAACGCTGAAATATGGTGAATCAATAACCCTTCAGGCAAGAGTGCAGAATATGCCTTCTTATGCAACGATAAAATGGGTTGTTATCGGCGACGGTGTTTCAATCAAACCCTCTGCGAGCGGCAAAACCTGCAAGGTAACGTCAACATCAAACGGAAATGTTGTTATCAGAGCGTATGTTGTTGATTCAAAGGGTAACACGATTATGGGAGAAGACCTTAGGCCGGTTTATGATTTTGAGTATCTTTATTCGGATGTAAATTGGTGGCAGATAATTGTTAACTTCATAAGACAGTTGTTTGGTAAAACCGATACCGTTTCACAGATGTTTAAAGTTTTATACTAAAACTTACCCCGTACAGAAATGTACGGGGTTTTGTCATAATCAAAACTTTCAAATAAATCAAAAAATTAACATTAATAAACCCCATTTCAATTGCAACAATAATAAAGCAAACGCAAATTGAATTTGAAGGGGTGTAAACGAAATGTCAAAGAATAATTCAGTAGTTCCTCAGGCAAGAGCCGCTCTTGACCAGTTCAAGATGGAAGCTGCTCGCGAAGTAGGCGTGAACCTTAAGCAGGGTTACAACGGTGACCTTACTTCAAAGGAAGCCGGCAGCGTAGGCGGTCAGATGGTTAAGAATGATTGTCCCGTACGAACTATGAAATTCACCCGTGAATACCGTTGGCTTGACGGACACAGCAAAGAGATTACATACGAAGTAGCTCTTGCAGTATAAGCATTTTATTTCAATGGATTTAATAGTTTAATAAGGAAAAAATTTCGTAACAAATTGAAGATTTGAGATATAGCACAGACTACACGGATTTATCTGACATGAGATAAATGTTCAGCAGGCAACATCTTTAAGATGTTGTCTGTTTCTTTTTTTGTGCGTTCAAGTGTGAAAAAACGGTTCTGACGGGGGATAAAGACCGTTTTTGCAACAGATGCGTTGAAATATTGCACAAAAAATTATTTACTTTTTATTATGACGATGTTAATATTGAAACAACAACAGCACTTTGTTACGGAAAGAGGTTTTGATTTATGAAGAAAATGCTTATGACGGTTATTTCGTTGGTGTTGGTTATCTGCATTATGATGCCTTCGGTTTATGCGGCGGCAGATAGTCAGACAAGCTATGATTCCGTTATGGATTATGTTACTGATGCTCAGTCAAATGACGAAACAGATTCAAAAATCAGATTTGGCAGATTTGTCAACGGTCTTAGCAATTTTGTCATAAACGATTTTCTCGGCACCGTGCTTAAATTGATTATTCCCGATTCGGCGGCGGTTGCCGATTATGAGAAGTTTGATATTGATGAATATGATAATTTTTATGAAGGAACAGAAACCTTCATTGATGAGCCTCAGGGTAAAAAAGTGTGGAGTCTCGGCTACGGTAAGGCTTCCGTACTTCCTTCTGATTTCGGTGAAAAAAAGTATGCCAAGGGTGCGTATGTCCCCTATATTTTCGGCAACGAAATGTATACCGATGAGGACGGAAATGAGGAAGACCTTATGGTAAGGGCTGTTGTTATGAATGACGGCTCGGGCAGAGGTAACGTTGTGTTTATTGCACTTGATGCAATAGGCTTTGCCAATGCAGACGTAAGACAGGTGCGCGAGGGTCTCAAAGACCTTGCAAAGGAATATAACATTGTCAGCATTAACGTTTCCTGCACTCATATACATACGGGTATCGATTCGCAGGGTGTATGGACCGACCCCATCGGCTGCATCATCAACAACTCATTCAGCAAGATTACACGCAACGTGAAATACGGCGTTGAGCGTTCATTTATTGAGTCTGTTGTCAACGGTTCAAAGAAAGCCGTTGAGGATGCACTTGCAGATATGACGGAGGGTAAGCTCTACTATTCGGAAATTGAAGCAGGGGATTATTTTATCGACAGGACTGCACCCATTTCTCTTGACCCTAACATTTATAAGCTCGAATTCAAGCCTTCGGATGCAGATAAAACTCCCACAATCATTGCGACCTTCGGCTGCCACCCCGAATCCGCAAGCTACGACTGGGCAAACGCAGATCCCGAAAAGAAGCTCTCCTTTGATAAAAAATTCTCTCCCGACTTCATCTGGAGTGCAGAGATGGTAATGAATGATGCGGGATACAACTTCATTTTCCTTCAGGGTAACGTTTCAACAGTCACCTCAGGAAGATATAACACAGGCGACGGTGTTGACGAATTCCCCGGCAATGCACATTATACGTCGGTCCGTTACGGCTATGAAATGGCCTATATCCTTCTCGGAATGAATATGACCGAGGAAGAAAGAATAAAGCTTAACGAAGAGACCGGGGACAGACTTGATATTGCAAAATACAACGGTCAGGACAGATACACAGTATGGTATGAAGGTCTTGAAACCGTTCCCGCAAAAGAAGTTAAGCCTGTTCTTAACATAAAACATAAGCAGTTCACCATGCAGATTGAAAACAACATTATTGTTCTTCTGGGCAAAACCTCCGTTGCCGATAACTTTATTCTCAAAGATAATTTCAGCAGATACTACACCGTTTCCGAAGTGGGTTATCTTGAAATCGGCGATGAAATGAAGGTTTATATGAGCCCCGGTGAAACCTTTGGCGAGCTTGTTTTCGGAGGTAAGGGTGCAGAAGGCTTTGAACTTGCCCCCGTAAGAGAGTATACGGGCGAAGATATTATCGTTATGGACCTTATGAATGACGCGGCAGGCTACGTTGCAAACCCCGCCAACTTCTGCCTTGCCGGCATACAGTATAACGAGGAAAGAGAAGACTATGACAGCGATACATGGTGCCTTATCTCATATGGCAAGGGTGCCGCAACAGCATTTATCTCGAACTTCTATGAAATTTTTGACAGCGTGAGATAAGTCTATGAAAAACAAAAAACCAACTATATATACCATAGCCACAGCGCATCTTGATACATCGTGGCTATGGACATTTGAACAGACAATTGATGAGTATCTTCCCGATACGCTGAAAAAGAATTTTGAACTGCTTGAAAAATATCCCGAATATAAATTCAATTTTGAGGGCAGTTACAGATATGAGCTTATCAGGGAATATTATCCCGAAGAATATGAAAAACTGAAAAAACACATAGCAGAGGGCAGGTGGAATCCCTGTGGTGCGTGTTATGAAAACGGCGACGTGAACATTCCCTCGCCGAGGCTCTTATCCGCAACATTCTTTACGGAAACGGATTTTTCAGAAAAGAATTCGGTGTTGAGTCAAACGATATTTTCCTTCCTGACTGTTTCGGCTTCGGCAAGGCATTGCCGAGCATTGCCGCCCATTCGGGTCTGACAGGTTTTTCGACGGGAAAGCTTTTCTGGGGAAGCTCGGTTCAGATTCCGTTTGATTACGGAAAATGGATTGGCACCGACGGTAACGGTATATGGGCATCTCTTATGCCTTTTTCCTACACAACTGCATTCGGAAAAATGAGCAAGGCGCGCAGAATACTTGAAAAGCTCGAAAACAGCAAAAAGAATAATCTGCCTGAATTCACCTTTGCGTATCACGGGATTGGTGACAGAGGCGGCTCACCGCATAAATCCTCGGTTAAGAATGTCGTGAATGCGCAGAGAAACAATGATAATTCCGAAACGGAATTTTATTCCGCAACAACAAAAGAATTCTTTGATATTCTTGAAGCCATGCCCGAAGAAACGAAGAAATCAATGCCCGTTTATGACGGCGAATTTCTGCTTACTGCACACGGCGCAGGCAGTTACACCTCACAGACCGCTTTATTTATTGACGGCGTTGAAATAAAAGGAGATGCAGATGATTTCTTCAGAGCATTCCCTTACCGTCACACACGTTTTACTGACAGCAGTTGGTCGATTTAGTAAAGTAACATCACTGAATGGAGATGATAAAAATGACAAAAAGATTTGTTTCTGCAGTTCTTGTCTGCGTTATAGTTTTATCTTTGTGTGCGATTCCTGTATCTGCCGCCGAAACGGGCTTCTCAGTTGCAGATGCAGTTATAGTATTATCCGAAAATGCAAGCGTCACGGATAACTATGCCGCAAGCCGTCTTAAATATTATCTTGACGAAATTACGGGTAGTGATATTGAAATTGTAAACGGTGAAACGCAAAGAGAATACAAAATCGCCTTGCAGGGTGTAACGGATGATGCCGACGGAAGCTATACCGTAACTTCGACCCAAAACGAGCTTGTTATCATCGGTTCGGGCATCAAAGGAACGATAAACGGTGTTTACCGCTTCCTTGAAGAATTCTGCGGCTGTCATTGGTATGAATCAGGGGTTATTGTAATCCCCGATAATGAAAATCTTACCGTTCCCAATGGGATAAAAGTTGAATATACTCCATTCTTTGAGTATACGGAAACAGATACAAGAAGCTCGGCGGATGCAGAGTTTTCTCTTGCAAACGGTCTTACCGGCGGAATTTACAAAGACCTTACAGCCGAGCAGGGAGGTGCGGTTGAATACATAGGCGGTTCAAGCCACACCCTTGTCAATCAATACTGTAAACCCTCGGTTTATTTTGAGGATCATCCCGAATACTTTGCGCTTGTTGACGGCGTGAGAACGGGAACTCAGCTTTGCCTTACCAATGAGGATGTCAAGGATATCGTAACCTCGCAGGCTCTTGCATTGCTTGAAGAAAAACACAATCCCGATGCGGATTTGCAGATTTTATCGGTTACTCAGGCTGATAACGGATATTACTGCCAATGCGAAAACTGTAAAGCTCTTGACGAAGCAAACGGCTCTCAGGCGGGCACGATGATAACTTTTGCAAACGAAATTGCAAAGCGCATCAAAGCTGACGGCAAATATGATAATCTTGCAATCGACACCTTTGCCTATCAATATACACGCAAGGCACCTACGGCTGTTGTACCCCGTGAGGATGTTATTGTTCGCTTGTGTTCAATAGAATGCTGCTTCGGTCATACTCTTGACGACCCCGACTGTGAGAGAAACATCTCTTTTATGAACGCTCTTTCAGAATGGAGTAAAATCTGCAATAGACTTTATATATGGAACTACAATCTTAACTGCGATGAAAGCATGAACATCTATGCAAACTTCGGTGTTATGCAGAGAAACACACAGATTTTTTATGAGCATAACGTGAAGGGCATATATCAGCAGGGTGTTTATTACATTTCCGAAAGCGACGGAGAATTCGGCGAAATGAAAACCTATCTGCTTTCAAAGCTTATGCAGAATCCTTACCTTGACTTTGACGAAGAAATGACAGGGTATATGACGGCGGTTTACGGCAACGGCGGAGTATATCTTAAAGAATTCATAGATATCGTAACGGAGCATGCCGTTACAAAATACAAGCATCTCTATATTGAAGAGGATTCACGCTTTTCGCTTCCGGGTATGATGCCGTGGGAAGTCAGCCGATGCGATGAACTTTGGGAAAAGGCAAAAGCTCAGGCGAAAAACGAAGAACAGTTGAGCCGTATACTCCGTTCGGAACTCTGCTGGAGATATTGGAAATGCTCCAATATGCGCTCGGAATTTTCGTTGTTTCAGCATCCGTATCTGTGGATGAAGGCAAGGAAAGTCCTTTATAACGATTTTGTTAAATTCGGTATTACCCGAATGGGTGAAAGACCCGGACACGAGCTTTCCGATAACGATTTAAGGCATCTGACAAGAAGAATCTATACATGGATAACCCTTTATGATGAGCCGATATGGGATGCCATCAATCCCTATGCCGTTGCTTTCTATGAGCTTATGGAAAATCTTTATACAACCATGCATAAATGATGCGGATTAAAACTCAGGTAAAAATATGAAATATTACATAGCACAGTTTCTGGGAGTGCTTGTTACTCTGGGAGTAATACTGACCCTCCAGTTAAAAAAGAAAAAGCAGATGCTTGTGGTGTCCGTTTTTGTCAACGCCCTCACCGCTGTGAACATTCTTTTGCTTGACGGCTTCAATTCGGGCGTTGTGGTCTGTCTTGTGGCTGTTCTTCAGCTTTTGATTTCAATATGGCACGAGTATAAAAAAACCGAGTCAGGCAATGCGAAAAAAATATTTTTTCTTGTTCTTTATGCGGCAGGAGGGCTGCTGGGATATAAAATCCCTCTTGATTTGCTTTCAACCGTTGCGGCGATATTTTATATGCTCGCGGTGTTTCAGAAAAAAGAACAGAACATCAGGCTTATGCTTCTTGTGAATCTGTCACTGTGGACGGTTTATCATGGCATACTCGGCTCAACCGCCGTTTTTGCGCAGATTGCAGGCATTATTTCATCCCTCATAGCACTTTACAGATACAGAAATACCGATAAAAACAAAGGAGAAATAAAATGAACGGAATAAGTAGCTTTTTTCTTGCAATTCTTATTGCATACGGAAGCTTTGTTTCTCTTCTGGCAAACCCAAAAGCACCCGAAGATACGGGAGATTTCTCTCCTGTTGTCAGATTTATCGTAACGAGCGATTCTCATATCACCACAATCGGTGACATTCAGAGCTTCAGACTTCAGCGCATGGTTAAGCTAGGATACGATATTGCCGAAAAAGACGAAGAATATAACAAACTCGATGCGGTGCTTATCGCAGGCGACGTTACGGATATGGGAACAAAAATTGCCTACGGAAGCATAAAGGCGGCAACAAAGCCGGTTATCAAAGAGGGCACACAGTTTCTTGCAACGGTTTCAACCTCTCACGATGACCGTAATCTGGGAAAAGAATCTCTTGAGCTTTACGAAGAGATTATGGGACAGGAAACGGATTTTCACCGTGTCATAAACGGCTTCCATTTTATCGGAGTTTCCGCCTCAAAAATTGAGGGCGAGCATTACAGCGAGTATCAGAAGGAATGGCTTGTTGAACAGATTGATCTTGCAGTTGCCGATGACCCTTCAAAGCCCGTTTTTGTTATTCAGCATGAGCATATTTCAAATACCGTTTACGGAAGCTCCGATTTTGAAGGCTGGGGAATGCCTGATTTTGCGGAAATTCTGAAGAAATATCCTCAGGTTATTGATTTTTCGGGTCATTCGCATTATCCCATTAATGATGCAAGGTCAATCTGGCAGGGCGAATATACCGCTCTCGGTACGGGCGGACTTTATTATACCGAGCTGACTGTTGATGATGTTAAAACTGTCCATCCGAAAAACTACAGAACCGTATCAACGTTCTGGGTTGTGGAAATTGATGCCGAAAACCGTATAAGACTCAGAGCTGTTGACCTTCTGTCAAAGGAATATCTTTGCGAATATATCCTTGAAAGTCCTTTTGAACGCAAATATACACCCGAACAGCAGAAAAAGCGTTCATCGCCTCCCACTTTTGACGGTGATGCATCGGTAAAACTGATAGGTAAAACAGTTCACTTTGATTCTGCTCAGTCAACAGACGGTATGCCGATATTCATTTACAGAGCATACACCGTTGATACCGAGGGCAACAGAGCTCCGGCTGGCAAAACCGTTCCCAAGTATTACAGATACAATGTTCCTGCAACAGTAAAAATCGATCTGGAGAACCTGCCCGAAGAGAATTACACACTTGAAATAGTTGCTGAAAACTGCTACGGAATGCAATCGGAACCTCTTAAAGCACAGTTTTAAGATATAAGGAGAATCTGGAAATGAAAAGAATATTGAAAAGAGTGACAGCTTTTATGATTTGTGCATCAATGCTCGCTTCAGCGTGTGCAGTCGGTGTTTCTGCGGCAACCGAAACGGATTGCGGCGGTAAATGTGAGCATTCACCCGTTATCGTTCTTCCGGGTATCAATCACTCGCCTACATATCTTTACGATGAAAATGATGAGCCCGTTATGTATAACGGCAATCACATCGGAAGCACCTTGCTTATTCTCAACGAGGCTGCTCTTTCGACAAATGCTATTGTAAAAGCAGTTGCAAGCGTTCTTGCAACGATTGTTTTTCAGACTAATGCAGGTCTTGACAAGGTTGCTTACAATCTTGTTTCGGATATTTTCAAATATCAGAGATGCGATGCGAACGGCGACCACGTTGAAAACCTCAAAACGCAAAGATGGAATTATTCACTTGAGCATATGAGTGAGGAAGACCTTGATTGGACCTACAGAATGGTTCCCATGCAGTCCTTAGTCAATGAAATCGGTGAAGAACATGTGTATTTCTTCACCTTTAACCTTGTCGGTGACCCGATGGATTCAGCAGATGACCTTGCGGAATATATCGAAATGGTAAAGGAACAGACGGGGCACGATAAGGTCTCGCTTCTTCCCGTCAGCCTGGGAGGCACAATTCTGACCGCATATCTTGATAAATACGGTCACAGTGAGCTTGACCAGATTGTTAACGCTGTTGCCTGCCTTGACGGCACCGATATTGTTGCGGATTTCTTTGCAAGAGAATGGCGACTTGACGATGAATATCTCTATCACGAATTCATAAAGCAGATATTTATTGAAAACGAAGGTGGTCCTACTCTCGGATATCTTATCAATTCACTTCTTCATATTATTCCCCGTTCAGGTGTTGATGCTCTTCTTTCGGGCGCAATCAGCGGTATTCTCGATACCCTTATGCTTAATTGTCCTCAGTTCTGGGCAATGCTTCCGTCATACAGGTACGATGCTCTTGCAGAGAGGTATCTCGGCGATAAGCCTGCTCTTAAGGCAAGAACAGACCGTTTCCAGACAGCAAGACTCAATCTTAAAGGAAATATTCTCAAGGCGGTTGAAGACGGTGTACGCGTTAATTCAATCGCAGGCTCAAATCTTGATCTTGGCGAAGAAATGTATACATATTTCAACATTGTTGCTTCAGCAGAGAAGGTAAATTCCGACGGTATTGTAAATCTCACATCAACAACTCTGGGTGCAACCGGTGCGGCAGGCGAGCAGACGCTTGACGACGTTGATTACGAAAGCAACACTTACTGCACCAATCCCGACCATAATCACGTTTCGCCTGACAATATGGTTGACACTTCAACTGCAATTCTTCCCGAAAACACATGGATTTTCCTTAACCAGCACCATGAGGTAGGCTATAACGATGTTGTTCTCAATCTTGCAAAGGCAATTTTTCTGGGAGAGGTAACGGATGTCAATGAAAATCCCGAAATGTATCCCCAATATAACGGCCCTTGTTATACGCAGAGTATCCGCCGATGGAAGCTTCCGGACGCAAAGAGAGTTGACCAAACCGAACTCAGCGAGGAAGATAAGGCAGAGCTTAATGCGGCAATAGCTGAGGGTGAAGCTGTACTTAAACTGACTGTTGCCGATCAACCGAGAGTTGAAGCCGCAGAAAAAAGACTTATTGCCGTTCTCCATAAGGTGGGTGCAGAAGGCTACGAAAACATTGAACCGGAAAAAGAATCAAAGCTTGACCTGATTCTTGAGGATATTACGTACGCAATGAGCAAAGGCTCACTTTTCCTTTTTGGCGGCGGCAGCCTCGTTGACAGGATTCTTTCTCCCGTAAGAAAGCTTATCGATTTGATATCAGGCAATTAAAACAAAAAGTCAAATGAAATAAAATTTTTACACAAAGCAGGCAGCGTTCTGGTGTTGCCTGCTTTTTATTTCGGGCTATTGACAACAACGCGGAAATGAAATGGTTATATAACAAAAAGATATGATTTGCAGATAAATTTGCTTATTCAAAACTTTCAAAATAATCAAAAAATTAACATTAATAAACCCCTGAATGATTGCAACAATAATAAGGCAAACGCAAATTGAATTCAAAGGGGTGTTACGAAATGTCAAAGAGCAAGATTAATGTTCCTCAGGCTAAGGAAGCTCTCAACCAGTTCAAGATGGAAGCTGCTCGTGATGTTGGCGTTTAATCCCTTATTAAAGAAAACATATAGTTTTTTATGACAACATAATCAATATAATGTGCCCGAAAGCTGTCTTTGATTTGCAAAGGCGGC
>JAZLCS010000181.1:0-17480 GCA_045614385.1 Acutalibacteraceae bacterium
TTTGCCCTCGCTCTGAAACTCCATGGCAGGCGATACAATCGAGTTTGCGAAACCGGTTATGGGAACAATCGTGCCTGCACCTGCGTAATAGGCGATTTTATCAAACACGCCAAGCGCTGTCAGCACCGCGGCAATCACAACCAGCGACACGGGAATCAAAGCCTTAACGTCATCCCGACCTATACCGATTCTTTCATAAATCATTCCGAGTCCTTCACCGAGAGCACAAACAGAGCCGCCGATAACGAAGGCAAAGCAGCCGTTTCTGATTTTATTGCTCGGCGGTGAAGCCTTTTTCGCCATTTTGCCGTATTCTCCGCCCGTAATCGCCATGAAATCAACCTTTCAAAATAATTCTGCAGATATTTTATCCTCAGCGCGTTAAAATATGCTGCCGACAGAAATTATTATGCACAATTGACAGAAGTTTGCGCAGGCATTATAATTTGTATATAAAACTCTTTAAGATAGCGGGTATAAATTATGCAGGCTTTTTTTATTAAACTCTGTTCGGTATTATCGTCTTTTTTTGTTTTGCTCGGAGTTATTTTTAATCCGTCATGCACCAAAGGCATTTTCCCTTCCGAAGCTGAAACCGCAGTTAAAACAGAATTTGACGAAGGAGAATTCTGCATGGGCAGTTATGATATTGTTGTTGCCGTCAACGGCAGCGATTCAAACCCCGGCACTCTTGAACAGCCTTTGAAAACGCCTCTCGCGGCAAAAGAAAAGGCAAAAACTCTCAAAGGAATTGCCGACGAAACGGTTACCGTATGGTTCAGGGAAGGCATCTATGTTTTGTCGGATACTCTTAGCTTCACTTCCGACGACCTCAGCAATGTTATTTACCGTTCTTATCCTAATGAAACAGTTGTGTTTTCGGGTTCAAAAGAAATCAGCGGCTGGAATGAAACAAAAATCAACGGAATCGATGCCTTTGTCACGGACATAGAAATAAATTCAGATGAAAATTATTTCCGCTCGCTTTTCAAAGGGAACAAAAGGCTTCCCCGCTCGGCTTATCCGAAAGAAGGCGTTTTTACCGTTGCATCGGTAAGCAACGAGGACGCCATTCGCATTGACCCCGATGAAACCAATTACTTCACCATTTCCGCCGCATTTTATGCAAATGAAAATGAAATCCTTGATTTTGCAAATCCGACTGATGTTGATGTCAGACTCATGCACTATTGGTGCGACGAGCTTATGCCGGTTCACTCGGTCAACGCTCAGACAGGCAGGATAGAAACGGCAAAGGGCACATCAATGACGGTTAAAACCGGCGATAATTTTGTTTATGAAAACGTTAAAGAAGCTCTCACCTTACCGGGCGAATGGTATCTTGACCGAAGCGAAGGAAAGCTCTATTATATTCCCGAAGAAGGCGACACAACGGAAAACACCGTGCTTTACGCTGCCGACCTCGACAAATTGCTTGATATAAACAGAGTTTCAGGCATCGCTTTTCAGGGAATTAATTTTGAAAAGACCGATTGGAATCACATCGGCGGAAGAATGTTTGAAAATGAAATAAATAAAAATCATCCGCTTTATGCCAACATAAAATACGGCGCAACCCATCCTCAGGCAGCTTCGGATATCCCGAGCGCAATCAATGTTTCAAACTCTTCCGAAATCAGTTTCATAAACTGCCGATTTGAAAATATTTCATACTCCGCTGTTATGTTTGCTGAAAACACAACTGTCTGCAGCGTTGAAAGCTGCCTTTTCAGCGAAATCGGTGCAAATGCAATTTATATCAAAGGAAACAGAGCTGTTCCCGCAACAACAAACAACATTAATGTTATTGACTGCCACATCAGAAACTACGGCAGGATATATAACAACGCAATAGGCATTTTCCTGATTGATGCAGCCGACTGCGTATTCCAGAACAACGAGATTCACGACGGCTGGTACACGGGAATTTCTGTCGGCTGGGTATGGGGTTATGACGCAAATCCTACAAACGGAATTAAAATTCTCAACAATCTGATTTATAACATCGGAAACGGTTGGCTCTCCGACATGGGCGGAATTTATACCCTCGGCGTTCAGCCCGATACGGTTATCAGCGGCAATGTTATTTATAACGTCGGCTGCTACGGCGGCGAAGGCGGTTACGGCGGCTGGGGAATTTATCTTGACGAAGGCTCAACCGAAATAACCGTTGAAAACAACCTTGTTTATGACTGCTCTTCACAGTGTTTCCACCAGCACTACGGCAGAGACAACGTAATCCGCAACAATATTTTTGCTTTCGGCGGCGAAGGTCAGTTCAGAATCACCAGAAACGAAGAACACAATTCTCTTTATCTTGAAAACAATATCCTTGTCGGTTATAATACGCCGATGTATTACCGCACAACAGATGAAAACTGGTTTGTTGATAACTCCAACCTCTATTGGGATTATAAGACAGGCGGCAACGTTTATTCGGGCAGTTCAACGAAAATCGGCGACAGGGAAAATCTTGTCAGGATAACCGCTAAGGGCTATTACAACAATGCCGTTTTTGAAAATCCGCTTTTTAAGGATACCGAAAACAGAGATTTTACCCTTGCTGAGAACAGTCCTGCTCTTGAAGCGGGCTTCAAGCCGTGGAAAATCAATGCGGGAACATTGACATTGTTTGAATAACGAGGCAATTGAAAAAGCCATGCAGTTCATTACAAACTGCATGGCTTTAAATTTTTAATTAAGCATCAACTGTTTCTTTTTCTTCTTCTTTTTCTGATGCTTCTTCCTTTTCTTCATCCGCGGGGATGTTGACAGGCTGAAGAGAAACGATGAGGTTTGTTATCGAAGATGCAAGAAAAAGTGCACCGCTGACAAAAATTCCCCAACTCGGGCTGCAGCTGACAGCATCGGAAAGAGTGCTCACATCAAGCATACCTGAAAGTCGGTTAAAACAAAATGCGCTCGCAAACATCATTAAGCTTGCAACAAGATTCGTGCCGAACAGCCCCTTGCTGTTGAACTTTTTAAAATTCAGCATCAAGAAAACAAGGCTGACTAGCAACGAAAGAGCGCTGAGCACAACCAACAGAAGCGAGAGCATAAACATCAACGCTCCGTCGCCGATAATCTCTGAACCGGGGGCTTTAAAAATGCCCATAATATCAAAATTCAGAATATTCATAACGATTGTTATGGCATTGAGCGAATATGTTTCTTCGATAAACGGCATTGAAACTGCCAGCGTTCCGAGCGGAAGGAGGAACGAGAAAAGAGGAAGCACGCTGATGGGGATTCGTGCGATTCTGAGCTTTGTTCCCACAAATGAATACTTGAATCTCTTAAGAGTTTCGCGAAGCTTTGCAAAAGCAATTTCTGCTTCAACGGCATCCTGTTCAAGTCTGTTTTCCCAGTCATAATTCGCTATATTAACACCGCATTCGGGACATTCCGCTTTAATATCCCAGATATGCAGCTTGCGGTTGCATTTCGGGCACTTTGCCATAAAATCACACCTTTTCAGTCTATTGTTTTTATTCTACATTATAAATGTGCTCTGTGTCAAGTCATTATTTCTGGCCGTAATAAGCGCCCTCACCATGTTTTCTGAAATAATGCTTCTTTTTTATATCTTCGCTTGCAGGCTTTGCCTCCATCATCTTGCTCAGATAAGCCATTTTTGAAACTTCCTCAAGTATTGCGGAGTTCTTTGCGGCATCAAGACCGTTTTTGCCCCATGTGAACGGACCGTGAGAATGAACAAGCACCGCGGGAACGGCGTTATAATCAATCCCTCCGTTTTCAAAGCATTCAGCAATAACCCTGCCTGTGTTAAGCTCGTATTCCCCTTCAATTTCTTCCTTGGTGAGGTCTCTTGTGCAGGGAACCGAGCCGAAAGCAAAATCCGCATGGGTTGTACCGTAGCAGGGCACATCAATTGCCGCCTGAGCAAACGAAACAGCAAAGGTTGAATGTGTATGAGCAACGCCGCCTATTTCAGGGAATCGACGGTAAAGCTCAAGATGTGTCGGAGTATCTGAAGAAGGATTGAGACTGCCCTCAACTTTTTCGCCGTTAAGATTCATAACAACCATGTCTTCGGGCTTCATTTTTTCATAGTCAACACCCGAAGGCTTGATAACAACCAAGCCACTCTCTCTGTCGATTTCGGAAACATTGCCCCAAGTAAACAGAACAAGCTTGTATTCTACAAGTTTAAGATTTGCTTCATATACTTTTTGTTTGAGATTTTCAAGCATTTGATTACCTCTTTTATACAAATAATGATGCCACAACCGTGGAATATACATGAGACGGATTTTTAAGAAAACTGCGCTTGAGCTGCTCTGCCTGCTCAAAATCAGCAGCATAAACCGAAAGCTCCATGAGCGGCTCATCCTTGTGAATAACCTTAAAGCTCACATAATATCCTTTTTCTGTTTTTCGGATGTCAACCGTATTTTCGCTTTCGCGTTTCTCCAGAAGCAGGAGGTTGAGAGCATCCGCAAGAGCTGTTTCCTTAACGGAGGCCGGCAGCTCCTTTGCAAGCTCATCAACCGAAAGTGCACCTTTCGGAGTTATATAAATCAGTTCATCCGCAGTTGAAAGGCTTCCGTTTTCAAGAAGGTCATCAAGAGCCTGAGTTGTTTCAAAATAATTTGCAAGCTCGTGAGTCTGAAGTGCTTCTATTATCATTGAAGATTTCATCGGCTCGCTGATTTTATGAACCAGAAAAGTTATCAACACTTTTATATGGGTTGTGTTAAGAAGACCTCCGGGAGCAACGCCGCCCGAAAAAGCATTGAATTCATTATCAATTGACATTTGCATTCTCCCTGCGCTCTGTGAGCTCTTTGATGATTTTATCTTTTTTCTTGCCGGTATAATCGTTAAAGAACATCGGAACTGCACAAAGTGCAAGGCTGATTGCGGGAATGAGCGAAATCATTATAAACATACCTCTGAGGGTTTCATCCGATTGCGCCTGCGCCAATTCAACCGTTACGCCGAAATCGTTCTTTGCTTTGATAGGTTCAACGTAATTATAAGCCTCAAGCACAAAGCTTGTTATAAGAGTTGAAATGCCGGCGGTAAGTTTGCTGATAAATGTCTGCGATGCAAAGCAGATTCCTTCCGAGCGTCTGCCTGTTTTCCATTCAAGATAATCAACGCTGTCACCGACCATTGCGTAAGTTATAACATTGAAAATACCCAGAGGAAGGCCTACAACGGCAAGAACAACAAGAAGAGCATAGAAATTGCTGTATCCCATAAAATAGAGAACAACATGCATAACTGCTCCGAAAAGGGCTGAACCGATATAAATCTGCTTTAAAGAAAGCTTTTTGCGGAGCATGGGCATAACCAACATGGCAACCATCATGCCCGCGCCAATCGCAACGGTCATAACAACCTGAACCGAGCCGTGAGGAACAATTCCGGAGTCCTGAATAAGATATGTTGCAATATATGAACCTGACGTCTGCGCCATAAGCATTGCCGAGCCGAGAATGCTTGCGGCAATGAGAAGAAGCAGGGGCTTGTTCTTGGTGTATGCGGATACAACCTCTTTTACGGTAACCTTGTCTTTGGGAGGCTGCTCAACCTTCTCTTTCGTTCCGAAAAATGCAAGAAGGGAAATCATCGAACCGACAACGCCGAAAATGAGTCCTCCGACAAAATAGCCCTTGGTTATACCGAGTGATGATGTACGGAGCACGGGAATAAGAACCGTGGGCAGAATGCCGCCGATTGTGCTGCCGATTCTTGCGATTGAAAGGAATTTGTTTCGTTCGTTTTCAAGAGGAGTAACAACCGCGCTCATACCCCAGGACGGAACATCCTGAATGGTGAAGCAAATGCCCCAGATTATGTAAGTAATTGCAGCATAGGCAACTTTAGCGCCGTAGTTCTCAAATCCCGGAACCGTAAAGAGAGCTATGGTTGACGCCATAATGATGAACGGTGAAAAAAGAAGATACGGACGGAGTTTACCGAACTTGGTTTTGGTTCTGTCGGCAATCATGCCCATCACGGGGTCATTTGCGGCATCGAAAATTCTTGCGCCGAAAATAATCCAGCCTGCATGTGTTGCCTGAATTCCTGCTGCATCGGTATAGAAAATCAGCAGATATGTTGACATGAGAGTATATATCATGCTTCTGCCGAATGCCGATGATGCAAACGAAGCTATTTCACTCGTTTTAAGATATTTCTTATCCATCATTTATTTCTCCTTCTTCCTTTTATATCCTTACGGCTGCTTCTGTTGGGGTTCATAGGCTTGCCGTATCTGCCCCTGTTAATCAGCTCGGAAGTCAGAAAACGTTCTTTTGTTGCCCACTTGCCGCAGGTGTTTGCCCAGCCTTCGCAATAAGCGCGGTAATAAGAAACATTCTTAAGCTTGCGCATCCTGACAAAATATGGGATATTGCACCAGATTACCGACGGCAGAGCAATCACAAACAGCCAGAGAGGGCCGAGAATGAGCGACTGAACGGTGTGGCCGTATTCATGAATCTTTGTGTCGTGAAGAGCATCGCCGTTCCTGCTTTTATTGATAAAAATAAACATGCCGAGCGAAACACCGCCGAAGTTTTTCTTGTCAATATATGTTATCAGTGCGTTGTGATACCATTCGCTTTCGGCTCCCTTTGATTTATATATCGCCAACATAATGAGACCGAAAACATTCTGAACGATTGCATAAGTAAACTGCCAGAAATAAAAAAGAACCGCTTTCAAAACTTTCAAAATAATCACCTGCTAAATTAATTTTCAGAATTGCAGACCACATTGCAATACACAGTTATAATACCATACAAATGTAAATAATGCAAGAACTCATATATTAATTATAATCTTTATAAATGTTGACATTGTCAAAATCCTGTGTTATACTTTTTCAGTATATAATCGGTTCGTGCGGTCTTTTTTTACCGCATAAAATCAAGGAAATAATTAAGATTCTCAAATAAACCGGAGGAATGCAAAATGTACGAAAAGGTTTCGTCAAATTTTGATTTTGTGACCAGAGAAAAGGCTGTGCTTGATTTTTGGAAAGAAAATCAGATTTTTGAAAAGAGCATTGAGGAGCGCAAAGGCTGCCCGACATACACTTTCTATGACGGCCCGCCCACCGCAAACGGCAAGCCCCATATCGGTCATGTTCTGACCCGTGTTATCAAGGATATGATTCCCAGATACCGCACAATGAAGGGTTACATGGTGCCCAGAAAAGCAGGTTGGGACACCCACGGTCTTCCCGTTGAGCTTGAAATTGAAAAAGAGCTCGGCATCAACGGCAAGGAACAGATTGAAAGCTACGGCCTTGAACCCTTCATCGGCAGATGCAAGGAAAGCGTTTGGAAATATAAGGGTATGTGGGAGGATTTCTCCGGCACTGTCGGCTTCTGGGCTGACATGGACGACCCTTATGTTACTTATCATGACAGCTATATCGAATCCATCTGGTGGTCACTCAAAGAAATCTGGAACAAGGGTTTGCTTTATAAGGGCTTTAAGATTGTTCCCTATTGCCCCCGTTGCGGCACTCCCCTTTCATCTCACGAAGTTGCGCAGGGCTACAAGGCAGTTAAAGAGCGTTCGGCTGTAGTCCGTTTCAAGGTTATCGGCGAGGATGCTTATTTCCTTGCATGGACAACCACACCCTGGACTCTTCCCTCAAACTGCGCTCTCTGCGTTAATCCCGAAGAAACCTACTGCAAGGTAAAAGCGGCAGACGGTTACACATACTACATGGCAAAAGCTCTGCTTGACAGTGTTCTCGGCTCGCTTGGTGACAAGGAAAACGGCGTTGCTGCTTATGAAATCCTTGAAACCTACAAGGGTACAGATCTTGAATATAAAGAATACGAGCCTCTGTTTGCATGCGCAGGCGATGTTGCAAAGAAGCAAAACAAAAAAGCTCATTTCGTAACCGTTGATAACTATGTTACCATGAGCGACGGTACGGGCATTGTTCATATCGCTCCCGCTTTCGGTGAGGATGACGCAAAGGTCGGCAGAACTTACGATTTACCCTTCGTTCAGTTTGTTGACGGCAAGGGCAATATGACAGACGAAACTCCCTATGCAGGCATGTTCGTTAAAGATGCTGACCCCAAGATTCTTGTTGATCTTGATACAGACGGCAAGCTTTTCTCCGCTCCCAAGTTTGAGCATGACTATCCCTTCTGCTGGAGATGCGACACTCCGCTCATATATTACGCAAGAGAATCCTGGTTCATCAAAATGACAGCCGTTAAGGATAACCTTGTTAAGAATAACAACACAGTTAACTGGATTCCCGAAAGCATAGGCAAGGGCAGATTCGGCGACTGGCTTGAAAATATTCAGGACTGGGGCATCAGCCGTAACCGTTATTGGGGCACTCCCCTCAACATCTGGGAATGCGAATGCGGTCACAGACACTCAATCGGCTCAATTGCTGAACTTAAGTCAATGAGCAGCAACTGTCCCGAAAACATTGAGCTTCACAGACCGTTCATTGATGAAGTAACCATCAAGTGCGAAAAGTGCGGCGGCGAAATGAAGCGCGTTCCCGAGGTTATCGACTGCTGGTATGATTCGGGCGCAATGCCCTTCGCACAGCATCACTATCCGTTTGAAAACAAAGACCTTTTCGAGCAGCAGTTCCCTGCAGAGTTCATCTCCGAGGCTGTTGACCAGACAAGAGGCTGGTTCTATTCGCTTATGGCAATTTCCACCCTTCTGTTTGATAAATCTCCTTATAAGAACGTTATCGTTCTCGGCCTTGTTCAGGACGAAAACGGTCAGAAGATGTCCAAATCCAAGGGGAATGCGGTTGACCCGTTTGACGCTCTTGCAAAGCACGGCGCAGACGCAATCCGTTGGTATTTCTATACAAACTCAGCCCCCTGGCTTCCCAACAGATTCCACGACAATGCTGTTGTTGAAGGCAAGCGCAAGTTCATGGGCACCCTCTGGAACACCTATGCATTCTATATTCTTTATGCGAATATCGACAAATTTGACCCCTCAAAGCATGAGCTTGATTACAGCAAGCTTTCCGTTATGGATAAATGGCTGCTTTCAAGACTCAACACCTTGATTGACACCGTTGACGGTTATCTTGACAGCTACGCTATTCCCGAAGCCGCAAAGGCTCTTCAGAGCTTCGTTGACGACATGAGTAACTGGTATGTCCGCAGAGGCAGAGAACGCTATTGGGCACAGGGTCTTGAGCAGGATAAAATCAACGCTTACATGACTCTTTACACCGCTCTTGTAACCGTTGTTAAGCTTGCCGCTCCCATGATTCCCTTCATGGCAGAAGATATTTACCGCAACCTTGTTTGCAACATTGATAAAAACGCTCCCATCAGCGTTCACCTTTGCGATTATCCCGTATCGGATGCAAAGCTTGTTGACAAAGAGCTTGAAGCTGCAATGGACGAAGTTCTCAACATCGTTGTTCTCGGCAGAGCAGCAAGAAACACCGCAAACATCAAGAACAGACAGCCTCTCGGCAAGATTTTCGTAAGCGCCGCCAAGGTTCTCGGCAAAGAATTCTGTGAAATCGTTGAGGATGAGCTCAACGTTAAGGCTCTTGAATTCGTAACCGATTCCTCAGGCTATGTTTCATATAACTTCAAGCCTCAGCTCAAAACTCTCGGCCCCAAGTACGGCAAGCTTCTCGGCGCAATCCGTGAGCAGCTCGCTTCACTTGACGGCTCTGCAGCAAAGTCAGAACTTGACGAAAAAGGCGCAATCACCATCATGGCGGGCGACACCGAAATCGCTCTTGCAACAGAAGACCTTCTTATCGAAACAGTTCAGAAGGAAGGATTCCAGGCAGAGAGCGGCAACGGCGTTACCGTTGTTCTTGACACAAACCTCACCGATGAACTCATTGAAGAAGGCTTCGTAAGAGAGCTTATCTCAAAGATTCAAACAATGCGTAAAGACGCAGGCTTTGAGGTTATGGATACAATTAAGATTTATGTCAGCGGCAACGCAAAGATTGAAACAATCTTCGCAGCAAATGCAGACACAATAAAGCATGATGTTCTCGCAACCGATATTATCGCTTCCGCGGGCGGCTCTTTCACCAAGGATTGGGATATCAACGGCGAAAAGGTAACTCTCGGCGTTGAAAAGAACTGAATAAAATGATTAATCCCCGATGTTCATCTGAGCATCGGGGATTTTGTGATTTTTATTCAATCCATTCAATAAATTTATAGCTATCGAGCACTTGAAAGAACTTTGCCAGCCGCTCATAAAGCGGTTGCGCTTCCTCACCGAAATGCTCATCAACCGCCTTGCCGAGTTCAAAAATATCCTTTTTTCCGTCGATAAGAGGCCAGACAAAGCTGCCCGTTTTATCGAGGTGAATATAGCTGACCTTCGGCTTTTTAAAAAGCTTTTGTGCAATGCGGTTCATGGCACCCTTGTTTTCAATTTCAAGAGTTACAATGCCGTTTTCATCCGTCTTCCATGGAATTCCCGCAGGATGAACGGGTATTTTTTCAAGATAATTTGCTTTGTTTTTCTTTTTCATTGCTTATTTTGCCTTCTTGTTTTTCTTCCAAACGGAGAATTTCAGAAGCGAAAGAATTACGAGAGCAAACACAACAAGCCCTGCAATTTTTGCAACTCCGTCGGGGAGATTGAGGTAGCCCGAAATATCGATAACCTTATCAAGACCGAAGACTGCAAGTAATGCAAGAAGAATGCCTACAAGGCCTTCGCCCGCAATCATACCGGAGCAGAAAAGAATGCCGTTATTTGTGATTTCTTTCTTTTCATCTTCGCCTTTTTTCATCTTATCAACAAAAAGTCTTACAAGGCCGCCGACCATGATGCATGCATTGAGCTGAACGGGAAGATAAACACCGATTGCAAAGGGAAGAACGGGAATGCCGATAAGCTCAACAACAATCGCTATGAACACACCGATAAAAACAAGTCCCCAAGGGAGATTGCCGTCCATAACACCTTCAATAATCATCTTCATAAGAGTTGCCTGAGGTGCTGCAAGCTCGCCGCCGCCAAAGCCCCATGCAGAATCAAGAAGATTGAGAGTTCCCCCGATTGCAAGACCCGCCGCAACAACGCCGATAAGCTCACCAATCTGCTGTTTCTTGGGTGTTGCGCCGAGAAGATAGCCTGTTTTAAGGTCCTGCGATGTGTCGCCCGAAATTGCGGCAACAATGCAGATGATTGAGCCGATTGCGATAGCTGCTCTCATGCCGTGAGCTCCCGTGTCTCCCGTAAGCTTAAGAATAACGGTTGCAATAAGAAGAGTTGCGATTGCCATGCCCGAAACAGGGTTGTTACTGCTGCCTACAAGACCAACCATTCTTGATGAAACGGTTGCAAAGAAGAAACCGAAAATAACAACAATCGCCGCGCCTATAAGCGAAACGGGAATTGCGGGAACGAGCCACACAAGAAGAGTAAGAATTGCAATTGCAACAAGAACAATCTTCATACTGATGCTCTGATTTGTGCGCTCTGAGCCAACATTCGAGCCGCCTGCCATGCCTTTAACGGCATCTCTGAAAGTGCGGACAATAAGAGGAAGCGATTTTATAAGGCTGATAATCCCGCCTGCCGCAAGTGCACCTGCGCCTATATAGCGGATGTATGAGCTCCAGATTGCGCCTGCGCCGCCCTGAGCAAACATTTCGCCGATAGGGATATCACCGGGATAAAGGGTGAGTGTTTCGCCGAAAAGAACAATCATGGGAATGAGAACAAGCCAGCTGAGTATGCCGCCGCCGAACATATATGAAGAAATGCGCGGTCCGCAGATGTATCCTACACTCATTACGGCAGGATAAATCTGAGTACCGATCTCTCCTGCAAAGCCCTTGATTTTAAATGAAATCTCGCCGGGAACAGCCTTAAGTCCGTCGATGATAAGCTTAAAAAATGCCGCAAAGCCCATACCTGCAAAAACAGTTGAGGCATTTGAGCCGCCCTCTTCACCCGCAAGAAGAACCTCAGCGCATGCGGTTCCCTCGGGATAAGGCAATATGCCGTGTTCCTTAACGATAAGTGCATTGCGGAGAGGAACCATAAAGAACACGCCGAGCAAGCCGCCGAGAAGCGCGATAAGTGTTATTTCAACAAGATTAGGCTTGTCCATTTTGCCCTCTGCCGCCCAGAGATAAAGAGCGGGAAGAGTGAAAATAGCACCCGCCGCAAGCGATTCGCCCGCGGAGCCTGTGGTTTGAACTATGTTGCTTTCGAGAATTGAGTTTTTGCGCATAACAACTCGGATAACGCCCATGGCAATAACTGCGGCGGGGATGGAAGCCGAAACAGTCATGCCTACGCGCAAGCCGAGATATGCATTTGCCGCGCCAAAAACGACAGCCAGAATTATACCCATAACAATTGATGTTACGGTAAATTCGGGAGTAACCTTGCTTGCGGCAATATAAGGTTTGAATTGATTATTTTCCTGCATAACTTTCTCCTTGATTTTATATTAGTCATTATATATTACATAAAAACCCCGAATATTGCAAGCTAAAATTCATTTTTTCTAAAAATTTACTGTATATTCAGAAAAAAATAATGAAACATGAGGCTGCTGACACAAACCACCGTTTTCACGTTGACTTCATCACAAAAATGCTGTAAAATGGTAATATAAAGATTGATTGGGGGTATTATCCATGAAAAAAATCGTCGCTTTCCTCACAGCATTGGTTATGCTTTTGTTATTTGCATCCTGCAAACAAAAAGACACTGCATCGGAAAACGAACCCACTACTAATCAGCATTCGGAAATCACCACACAGGAAACAACCGATTTTTCAGACCCCGCAGAGCCGACTTCCGCAACTCAGACTGTTTCTGCTTCAACCACAGACGAATCCGCTGTTCAGTTAACCGATGCAATTACAACTTCCGCAGCGGCAATTGACCCTTCTCAATGGACAAAGGAAGAAATTATTGAATTCTATAAAAATGCGGCAGCTAAGTCAAATCCCACCGCAAAATCAAGCCAGGTCATGGTACTTAACAAACTCATCATCAACAACGGCGAAGGCGCACTCGGATTTTTTACAAAAATCCTTGAACCTGCCATAAGATCGGTTGTTAAAAAGAACGCACTTGAATTTGACGGTATAACCGGCGGATTCCATGACCTTTCAGTAAACGACACCAAAAGCGTTAAGGCGTACAAAAGCGGTGAATACACCGTTGTTGAAATGACACTTAAAAATCAGACCGACGATATTCACGCCGACCAGTATGCAGGCTCCGTAGGTCACGGAATAACCGTTCTCGGCGATATCTCAAGAGTAATTGCCGAATTTCCGCAGTTTGATGTTGACCTGAGCAATGCAAAGATTGACATTCACTATGTCAATGCAGGCTTTAAAGTCAAAATCAACAAAGACGGCATTATCGAAAAAGGAACATGGCAATACACCTGTGACCCCGACATAAGTGATGTTAAAATCAGCGGAATCAATGTTCACACAGCAGACGCTGAGATTGACTACATAATCACCGTCGGCGGCGGATTTTAAACAAAAATTACGGAGTGACTCACAAACGTGAATCACTCCGTTTTTAAAATAAAAAAACGCCGAAACCGAAACGGTTTCAACGCAACAAAACTATTCATAAAACGGAAATAACCCTTGACTGATGTTTCTTTACACAACCAGTCAAGGGTTATTTCATTGAATTCTTGTTATCTAACATCTTTGGTTAACCTCTCTTTCTGCGGTGTTGTCCAATCTTAAATTCTTCGATTATTTTATTTTCGCTTCTTTTAAGATTGTCGGTTGAGACTTTCTGATTTTGTTCTTTATTCCTTAATCTTCATGTCTCAGGTTTTTACCTTCTCATTGGTATCACCCTTTCCTTGACTATAATATAGCATAGATTTTTGTCCTTTTCAAGATGGAATTTTGTACAAAGTTAACTTATTTCAATTGTTTAAAACGCAGATTTTGGTTAATGTGCTGAATTTATTTTCGATTTTCTGTTGACATTGAATTTATTGTGTGCTATCATTAAACTGTTGGGGTTTATAAAACCCCTCTTTTTATACAGATATAAACAACGGAGTGACTTGCAAAAGCAAATCACTCCGTTTTGTTTTATTTTTCTTCAATCTGCTGTGCAAATTCAATTTCTTCCTTCTTGCCGATGTTATAGATAAACTTCATCGAAAGGAAAGCTATGAGCGAACCGACTGCAAGAACAACGAAATAAAGGGATTTTACGTTTTCACCGAAATCAGCGGGCTGAACGGCATTGTCGCCTTCAACAAAACCGATAGCCGCAAGTCCGAGCGCAACAACCGCCTGGCCGATGCCCTGAGCAAGCTTGCGGAAGAAGGAATAAAGAGCATAAAGCGAGCCTTCTTCGCTCTTGCCCGTTTTTCTGTAGCTCATTTCAATGCAGTCCGCAACAATTGCCCAAACGGAAATCTGGAAGCCTGCGTTGCCGAGATTGAGACCCATAAGACAAACAACATAAATAATCATGCCCTTTGAATCGGGTGTAATGGGCGCAAAGAGCGAAACAACGCCTGCAATCGCGCCAATGAGCATGGTTGTTACAATAACATTTTTCTTGCCGAATTTCTTTGTAAGCTTTCCGATAAGAGCCATAAAGATAACCATCGGAGCATAGCTGCCTATCATGGCAATACTGATTTTATCGGTATCTCTGAAGAAATACTGGAAAACCATATTGTTGAGTGCCATTGTTGAATTGAAAAGCGCAACGGATGCAACAGTTGCGATTGTTGCACCAACCATCGCACGGTTAGTAAAAAATGACTTCGCCGATGAAATAATCGCCTTGAAACCGACTGCGTTTTCGCTTGAATCGTGGTTTACACGCTCTTTAACAAGCTTTGTTGTTCCCCAGAGAACAACAAGCGCTATTACCGAAAGAACAATTGCAACGGGCAAAAGTGTTTCGCCCTTGAGAGTCTGTATTTCTTCACCTGCGGCATTGGTTGTTGTGTTATACACAATACGGGGAAGAACAATCATGATAACGATTGCAGGGAGAGCCGCGCCAATGCTTCTGAATGTTGAAAGCGAAACCTTTTCCTGCGGATTATCCGTAATAACCGAATGGAGCGAACCGTAAGGAACATTTACCATTGTGTAAGCAATCGACCAGAGACAATACGCTCCGAGACACCATGCATATTTTCCCCACTGTGAAAAATCTTTGACAGGTGCAAACAGCATAACATTGAAAATAACCAATGTAACGCCGCCGAGAAGAATCCAAGGCATATATTTGCTCTTTTTGCCTATTCTCTTTGTGTCGACAAGATTTCCGATAACGATATCATTGATTGCATCAAATATTTTTGAAAGCATGATTATGATTGCATAAGCCTCTTCCTCAACGCCGATATACTGCATATAGAAAAGCTGCATGAAGGTTGACACAAGCTGAAAAGAAAATCCGCATCCCATATCACCCATTGCATAACCGAGCTTGTCGCGCCAGCCAAAGGGACGAACAGCATTCTGTGGTGTTTTCACGGTGTTCATATTTTCATCTCCCGATATGTTAATGATGTAAATATTTTATATTAAATCTCGAAAAAAGGCAATAGGAAAAATAAGCAATTATTATTGTACTTAATCGGCACACTGTAAGGAATGTTGTTTCATTTTTTTTAGTGCCCAAACACTGTTGCTTGCGGACTGCGAAAACCATAATTAACTCGACGCCCTAAAAACGCTTCCCCGAAGCGTTTTCTTAACGGGCTTTCGAATCCCTTGCAGGTTATAAAAAACGAGAACCGTAACATTTGTTACGATTCCCGTTTGGCGGGCTGCAAGGGATTCGTACCCCTGACCTTTTGGTTCGTAGCCAAACACTCTATCCAACTGAGCTAGCAGGGCATTTTCATATTTCCAACCGTAAGTTCCGATTGCCAAAGTATATTATCATATCCCACCAAAAAAATCAATACCTATTTTAAAAAAATTTAAATTTTTTCGTGTTTTACAAAAAATCATTGTTTTGTTGAATTTTTCTTCTTTTGGTAGAATTTGATTCTAAAACTGCGTTATTGTTTTCGGAAAGCTTTTGAGGTATTATGAAGCCAAGCTGATCAGTCAACAACTCTTTGAGGTGATAACATGACAATTTATCTTGGCGAAAACATCAAACGTATGCGCAAGGAAAGAGAGCTTACTCAAGAGACCCTTGCAAGTTTTCTCGGCGTTTCATATCAGAGCATCAGCAAATGGGAGCGAGGTGACAGCTTCCCCGATATAACAATTCTTCCTGAAATTGCGGGTTTCTTCAGGGTAAGTATTGATGAATTACTCGGTGTTAATAAAGCTGAAGACGATGCGGAAATCATCAAAGAACTCGAAGCTTATGATAATCTTTCAGATGAAAAATTAAAACAAGAAATAATAGACAGACTTAAAGAAAAGTTTCCTAATGACTTTCGTGTTCTTTTGAGATATATGACTTGTCTTGTTCATTTCAAAGAAAAGACAGTTGAAAATGTTGCAAAAATAATTGCAATATACGAAAATATTAAGCAGAATTGCAGCAATGATAAAATACGAATTTCTGCCAAAAGACATATCGCTGAACTTTATAAAGAGCTTTCATTAAAAGAAGGAAGCGGTATAACATTTGAGGACTGTGAAAAAATCATAAAAGAGATGCCAAGAATGAGAGACGGACAGGAAATGTTTGGCACCTTCTACCCCGTGGACCATCCCGAACACAACACAAAAATTCAAAATGCAATTGAGGAAAGCTTTTTACTCCGTACAACATTTTACTCGCACTTTTATTTCTACAACGAAAGATGTACCGATGAATGGCAGATAAAATCCGTACAAAAAGAAATTGATTATCTTGAATTTGCTTATGATGACGGAAACTACGGCAAAATGTGGCGGATGATGATGAATCTGCACGGTCATTTGGGTGCAAAATATTTCAAGCTTAATGATTATAAAAATGCAATTCATAACTTCAAAAAGACTGCCGAACTTGCAATTAAATTTGACAGCATGGACAGAATTACCACTATGCACTCAACGATGTTTGAAGGCAAGGAATTTGATAAGCACACTCTTGGCAGTACATTTATAGCCAAAAGCCGAGTTAAGGAGTTGTTAACTCAAAAATATTCTCTTTCCGATGAATTCAAGGCATCTGCCGAATTCAAAGAAATACTTGAAATGTTATAATAAAGTTAAAGGTCGGAAGTCCGCACGGATTTCCGACCTTTACTTTAATTATGCTGCTTTCTTTGCCTTTTTGTTTTTGATTGCATTCTCAATCTTGGGATAAACAACATCATAAAGCTTTGCAAAAATTGCGTAACCGATAAGGGCATAAACAATACCTACAAATGCACCGACGATAACGTCTGTGGGATAATGCACGCCGACATAGATTCTTGAAATACCCATAAGGAATGCAAAGATAAATGCAGGGATTGCAACGCCCTTTTTCTTAAGAACCATGGTGATTGCCATTGCAAATGTGAATGCCGA
>JAZLCS010000182.1:0-5471 GCA_045614385.1 Acutalibacteraceae bacterium
AGATTCGGAAGAATTTTCTGTTTTTGATTGATTAGAGTGAAGGATTGATCAGATATGTCATTTAAAAACTCTCACAATAAAAAGCAAAAATTTCATATTAAAACATGGCAAATCAAAACTCTCTTTCTGATGGTTTTTGACATCATGGCAATCAACTTCTCGTATTTTCTGGCTTTATGGATACGATTCGACGGCGTATTCTCGGCAATACCCGAAAAATACTTTGATCCTTACGTTTATTTCATTCCGATTTACTCCGTTCTCAGTCTCATTCTTTTCTTCCTGGCTCGCATGTACCACAGCATATGGGAATATGTGAGCATCAGAGAGCTTATGCGAACTGCAGTAGGCAGTGTTGCGGCATCGGTTTTGCACATCATTCTCATAACTGTTATTTTCAGGCGAATGCCGATTTCATATTATCTTATCGGTTCATGTTTCCAGCTTCTTCTGCTTCTTGCCTCAAGATTCTCTTACCGAATCTTCTCCGCTTATCCTCAGATTTTCGGAACTGATACAGGCGAAAAGAGTTATCACCGAGTTATGATTATCGGCGCAGGCGACGCAGGAAGAATGCTTCTTGAAAACATCCAGAAAACAAGAGCAAACAAAGACAAAGTTGTTTGTATAATTGACGATAATCCCGATAAACAGAACAGATACTTTGACGGCATCAGAATCGTGGGTGGCCGTGATGATATTCTTCACAGCGTTGAAAAATACAATGTTGACAGAATCTATATCGCAATGCCCAGTGCATCAAAAGAAACAATCAGAGATATTATCAATATCTGTAAAGAAACGGGCTGTGAAACAAAAACTCTTCCCGATTTTTATCAGTATGTAAACAGCGGAATCACCGCAGGTGCTCTCAAAGATGTTTCGGTTGAGGATTTGCTCGGCAGAGATCCCATCAGCGCAGATATGAAAGAGGTTTATGACCTCATAAAGAATAAAACAATTCTTGTAACGGGTGGCGGCGGATCAATCGGCAGCGAGCTTTGCCGTCAGGTTGCAGCTCATGAGCCCGAAAGACTTATTATTTTTGATATTTACGAAAACAACGCTTATGCCATTCAGCAGGAACTCAAGGACAAGTATCCCGGAATGAAGCTTGAGGTTCTTATCGGTTCGGTGCGTGACTCAAGAAGACTTGATTATGTTTTCAAAAAATTCAAACCCGACATTGTTTATCACGCGGCGGCTCACAAGCACGTTCCTCTTATGGAGGACAGCCCCTGTGAAGCAATCAAGAACAATGTTATCGGTACATATAAAACAGCTTATGCCGCAATGGTCAATAACTGCGACAGATTTGTGCTTATCAGCACGGATAAAGCTGTTAACCCCACAAATATCATGGGTGCAAGCAAGCGCCTTTGCGAAATGGTTGTTCAGTCATTCGACAGAAAAATCAGAGAAAACAAGCAGAATGAAATCCACAGAATGTTCACTCATTTTGAAGACAGTTCTGTTTCATATAACGGCGTTCCCGAAAACGTAAAAACAGAATTCGTTGCGGTTCGATTCGGCAATGTTCTCGGCTCAAACGGCTCGGTTGTGCCGCTTTTCAAAAAACAGATTGAAAAAGGCGGTCCCGTTACCGTTACTCATCCCGAAATCATCCGTTACTTTATGACTATCCCGGAAGCGGTATCTCTCGTACTTCTTGCAGGTGCTGATGCCAAGGGCGGCGAAATCTTTGTTCTTGACATGGGTTCACCCGTAAAAATTGATACTCTTGCACGAAATCTCATAAAACTTTCGGGACTCAAACCCGATGTTGATATCAAAATTGAATATACAGGTCTTCGCCCCGGCGAAAAGCTCTACGAAGAAAAGCTTATGGAAGAAGAAGGTTTGCAGACAACTGCAAACAAACTCATCCATATCGGCTCACCCATTCAGTTTGATACCGATTTATTCCAAAAACAGCTTGATGAACTCATGACTGCCGCTTACAACAATGACGACAGCATGGTTGAAATCGTTGAAAATATTGTTCCTACCTACTCACCGAAAAGAGGTTAATTTATGGCAAACATACCCTTCAGCCCTCCCGATATAACAGAGGCAGAAATAAGCGAAGTTTGCGAGGCTCTCCGTTCAGGATGGATAACAACAGGTCCCCGAACCAAAGAATTTGAGCGCAGACTTGCAGAATACTGCGGCACGGAAAAAGTTGCCTGCCTCAATTCGGCAACCGCCGCACTTGAACTGAATCTGCGTGTGCTTGGCATCGGTGAAGGCGATGAGGTTATTGTTCCTGCCTATACATACACGGCTTCCGCATCGGCGGAAATTCATGTAGGTGCAAAGGTGATATTCATCGCCAGCAAACCCGATTCGTTCGAGATGGATTATGACCTTATGGAAGCGGCAATAACAGAAAAAACCAAGGCAATTATTCCCGTTGATCTTGCAGGTATCATCTGCGATTATGAGAGAATATATGCCGCAATTGATAATAAAAAACATCTTTTCAAGCCTGCAAATGATATTCAGAAAGCCATGGGCAGAGTTGCAGTTTGTGCAGACTGCGCACATGCTCTCGGTGCCGTAAAAGACGGCAAAAACGCAGGTCAGATTGCCGATTTCACCTCATTCTCGTTCCATGCGGTTAAAAATCTGACTACCGCAGAGGGCGGTGCTGCAACCTGGAAAACAATTGACGGCATCAGTAACGACGAACTTTATAAGCAGTATATGCTTTACAGCCTTCACGGTCAGTCAAAGGATGCACTTGCAAAAACAAAAGCAGGTGCATGGGAATATGATATTGTCGGACCGTGGTACAAATGTAACATGACGGACATCACTGCCGCCATAGGTCTCAGACAGCTTGAGAGATACCCATCTCTCATCGAAAGACGAAAAGAAATCATCGGTAAATATAACGAGATGTGCGATTCTCTTGGAATTGCTTATCTTAATCATTACGGTGAAAACCATTCTTCCTCGGGACATCTTTATATAACAAGAATTCCCGATATCACTGAAGAAGCAAGAAATGCAATCATAACCGAAATGGCAGAAAGAGGAATTGCATGCAATGTTCACTACAAACCTCTGCCGATGATGACGGCATATAAAAATCTCGGCTGGAATATTGCGGATTTCCCCAATGCATATAACTATTTCAAAAACGAAATAACCCTTCCTCTGCACACAAAGCTTTCGGATGACGATATAAAAATTGTTTGCGAAAACTTTTCAGAGGTTGTTAAAAAGTATATCTAAAATTTTTCAAGGGAGAGAGAGCTATGATACTGCGAAAATGGGAAGACCTTCCCAAAGAAATGCAGATACCTGAAGTAAAAGAATACTATGATTTGCTCAGCAAAAAGAAGTTTCAGCTTGTACTCAAGCGTATCTTTGATATCGTTGTATCATTCACTCTTTTAACGCTTCTTTCTCCCCTGTTTATTATTCTTGCAATCGCTATAAAACTTGACTCGAAAGGTCCTGTTTTTTACCGACAAACAAGAGTCACTCAATACGGTGAAGAATTCCGTATTTTCAAATTCCGTTCAATGGTAACAAATGCCGATAAAGGTTCGCTTCTGACAGTCGGCGGTGATTCACGAATCACCAAAACGGGCAGATTCATCCGTAAATACAAGCTCGACGAATTCAGCCAGCTTATCGATGTTTTAAGAGGCACAATGACATTCGTCGGCACAAGACCCGAAGTTCCCAAGTATGTTGAGAAATATACTCCCGAAATGATGGCAACTCTTCTCATGCCTGCAGGCATAACATCGGAAGCAAGCGTTTATTACAAAGACGAAAACGAGCTTCTCGATGCCGCAGAGGATGTTGAAAAAACATATCTCGAGGTTGTTCTTCCCGATAAAATGAAATATAACCTTGCAGCTATCAAATCATTCAGTTTTATTGACGATATAAAAGTTATGATTCTTACCGCTCTTGCGGTTTTCAAATAAGAGGAAATAAAATGAAAAACCAAAAGCATCTTATCGCACTTCTCACGAATAATGATGACGATATTTATTGCTTCCGCAAAGAACTTATCGAAGGAATAATCGACGCAGGCTATGAAATGCTGATTTCATGCCCCGACGGTGAAAAGTTTGAACTGATGAAGCATCTTGAATACCGCTATGATGACCCTGTTATCGACAGACGGGGAACAAACATCGTTGCCGATGCAAAGCTGTTCATTCATTACTTCGGACTGTTTATAAAAAATAAGCCGTCTGTTGTTCTCACCTACACCGCAAAACCTAATGTTTATGCAGGTCTGGCGGCATATCTTCTCGGAATACCCGTTATCAGCAATGTTACGGGATTCGGAAGTGTTCTCAATGAAGGCGGATTCAAGCAGAAGCTTATTATGTCGCTCTTCAGGTTTGCATTCCGACGCTCTGCCTGCGTTATGTTCCAGAATTCAACCAATATGAAGCTTGCAGAAGAAACGGGCATGGTCAAGGGTGAGCATAAACTCATTCCGGGTTCGGGTGTGAATACCGACAGATATCCCCTGCAGCCTTATCCCGACGGCGGCGACGGAAAAAACGGCAAAAAGGTTGTTTTCAACTATATCGGCAGAATTCTTCACGACAAGGGCGTTGATGATTACATCGAAGCCGCCAAAAGAATAAAAGCAGAATACCCAAGCACCGAATTCAACATGCTCGGTTTTATCGAGCCGACTGAAATTCACTATAAAAAACTGCTTTCGGAGCTTGAAGAAAAAGACATAATAAAATACAGAGGCAGTCAGAAAGACATAAAGCCGTTTGTCACCGCTTCCCATGCAACAATTCATCCCTCAACCTACGGCGAAGGTATGAGCAACGTTCTTTTGGAAAGTGCATCAAGCGGAAGACCGATTATCTCAACCGATAATCCGGGCTGTCAGGAAACATTCATCGACGGCGAAACAGGATTTATATACCACGGCGGCGATGTTGATGCTCTCTGCAATCAGATCAGAAAATTCCTCGCCATGCCCAATGACGAAAGAAAAATCATGGGTGAAAAGGGCAGAGAATATATAAAAGCAAATTTCTCAAGAAAAATCGTAATCGAAGCATATCTTGAAAAAATAAACAGTCTTTGCAGATAAGGAAAGGAAAAGTATGTTTACAAATCTTTATGAAAAAATACTTGCCAAAGAAGAAAAAATTTCACTCGTCGGTCTCGGTTATGTAGGTATGCCTATTGCCGTTGCATTCGCAAAGAAAGTTGATGTTATCGGCTATGACCTCAACGCAAAGAAAATCGAGCTTTATAAAAGCGGTATCGACCCTACAAAAGAAGTGGGTAACGATGTAATTAAGGAAACTACAGTAGACTTTACTGCAGACCCTTCCAGATTAAAAGAAGCTAAGTTCCATATCGTGGCAGTGCCCACACCTGTAAATGATGATCATACACCGGACCTTTCACCTGTAGAAGGTGCAAGCAGGCTTCTTGGTCAGAACCTGACAAAGGGTTCCATCGTT
>JAZLCS010000183.1:0-8017 GCA_045614385.1 Acutalibacteraceae bacterium
GCCTCCGGCTCAATTTCATCGTCATATTTCTTTTCAAGAGCTGAATATTCGGCTCTTGCCTGAAGAATTTCTTCGTTATCCGTTTCCGCAAAGCCCGTTGCCTCAGCAATAAGCTCCTCGGTATAGCCCTTTCTGCGAAGCTCGGATTTTGCAAGATATTCGGAGTTACCGCCAAGCTTGATGTCCGTACCTCTACCTGCCATGTTGGTGGCGATGGTTACGGCATTTTCTTTGCCCGCCTGAGCAACGATTTCAGCTTCCTTTTCGTGATGCTTGGCATTGAGCACCTCATGCTTTATGCCCCTTCTTTTAAGAAGCGCGCTGAGAAGCTCCGATTTTTCAATCGAAACAGTACCAACCAACACCGGCTGACCCTTTGCATGGCATTCCTCAATCGTCTGAATAACCGCAAGATACTTTGCCTGCTCGGTTTTATAAACCACGTCAGGCATGTCGTTTCTTATCATGGGCTTGTTGGTGGGGATTTCGATAACATCAAGATTATAAATCTGGTTGAACTCTGTTTCTTCGGTCATGGCCGTACCTGTCATGCCCGAAAGCTTTTTGTAAAGGCGGAAATAGTTCTGGAAGGTAATCGTTGCAAGAGTTTTGCTTTCATGCTCAACATTAACGTTTTCCTTTGCTTCGATTGCCTGATGCAGACCTTCGTTATAGCGTCTGCCCATCATGATTCTGCCCGTAAATTCATCAACGATGAGCACCTGATTATCCTTAACAACATAGTCAACGTCGCGCTTCATAACGCCGTTTGCCTTGATTGCCTGGTTGATATGGTGCTGAATTGTCATGTTTTCGGCATCCATGAGGTTTTCAACATTGAAGAAAGCCTCTGCCTTTGCAACGCCGTTCTTTGTGAGGGTTGCGGTTTTTGCCTTTTCGTCAACAACATAGTCGCAGGTTTCGTCAACAAGGTCATCAACCTCTTCCTTGGACTGCACTTCCTTTATGCGTATGCATTTAAGCGAAAGAGCAAAGCGGTTTGCCATCTTATAAAGGTCGGTGGATTTTTCGCCCCTGCCCGAAATAATAAGCGGAGTTCTCGCTTCATCGATAAGAATGGAGTCAACTTCGTCAACGATGGCAAAATTATGACCTCTCTGAACCTTGTGTTCCTTATAGACAACCATATTGTCGCGCAGATAGTCAAAGCCCATTTCGTTGTTTGTGCCGTAGGTAATATCGGCGGCATAGGCTTCTTTTCTTTCGGGATTTTCTTTTTCATGGATGATAAGACCGACGGTCAGACCCATGAAACGGTAGATTTTACCCATCCACTCGCTGTCGCGGCGGGCAAGATAATCGTTAACGGTAACAATGTGAACGCCGTTGCCCGAAAGAGCGTTAAGATATGCGGGAAGGGTTGCAACAAGCGTTTTGCCTTCGCCCGTTCTCATTTCGGCAATTCTTCCCTGATGCAGAATGATACCGCCGATAATCTGAACGGGGAAATGCTTCATGCCGACAACGCGCCACGCAGCCTCGCGGCAGGCGGCAAATGCTTCCGGCAGAATATCATCAAGCGTTTCGCCGTTTGCAAGACGCTGCTTGAATTCGGGAGTTTTTGCCTGAAGCTGTTCGTCGGTCAGCTTCGAATATTCCTCCTCAAGGTCAAGCACCTTGTTGCAAAGAGGGCGGATTCGCTTAACCTCTTTCTGAGAATAATCGCCGAAGATTTTTTTCAAAAGACCCATAGTACACCTCTGTTTAATTCGGAATTCGGAATTATTTTTTCTATTGTAAAATTCAATATTATATGTTAGAATTTGGGTGAAATAAAAACAAGGAGAATTTTTATGCCGAAAAGAGAAGATTATATTTCATGGGACGAATATTTCATGGGTATCGCCATGCTCTCCTCCTATCGCAGCAAGGACCCGAGCACTCAGGTCGGTGCCTGCATTGTTAACGACCGCAACAAAATCATGTCCGTCGGCTATAACGGCTTCCCGCAGGGCTGCAGCGACGATGATTTCCCTTGGGAACGCACCGGCGATGAATTCAACACAAAATATCCCTATGTCTGCCACGCCGAGCTTAATGCAATTCTTAACAACGGCGGTTCAAGCCTTGAAGGCTGCAAAATTTATGTTGCCCTTTTTCCCTGCAACGAATGCGCAAAGGCAATCATTCAGTGCGGAATAAAAGAAGTTTTCTACCTTTCGGATAAATATGCCGAAACTCCCGGCACAAGAGCTTCAAAAAGAATGTTTGACTCTGCAGGAGTAAAATATACCCAGCTCAAGCCGGCAAAAAAAGAGCTGACGGTTGATTTCAGGGAAGAAAATGTTTAATAAGCGTATGACGGTGGAGGAATTCTTAACCTCCTCCGTCTTTATTTATTATTCACTTTAAATTTTTCATTTAAAACGTATAAACCACGCTTCCTGCGGTTTTTCCGTCTGCTGTCAGGGCGCGAACGCTCATAACGCTCGAGTTATCAAGCCAGACAAAGCTGCCGCTTTCGGCAAAGAGCATGGGCTCTGTGTAAACAACGGGCTCAGCCGAGCCGTCAACCGTGCAATAAATCAGTGTCTGCACAACCGCGCCGTTTGAATTTGCCTTTCCGTTAACTGCGAACACGGCTTTTTTGCCGTCGGGGCTTATTGAGAAGAAATCCGCAAGAGTAATGTCAATATCTTTAAGAGTCTGAACTGCGCCGGTCATGAGATCGGTCATTTCAAGGCTCTTTTTATTTATCAGATAATTTCCGAACTGCAGATACTGAACAAAATAATCGCCCTCAAACTGAGTAAGCACCTGCTCGGAGCCGTTATTAAGAATATTGGCAAAGCCGTTTTCGTTCTTTTTCAGATAGTGCATGCCGTTTGCATCATTGACAAACCACAGCCCGAGAATATCTTCAACAACGATTTTCGGGCGGTATGCGTTGGAAAGCTCCATGATATCCGCGCGCTTACCCTTGTCGTCTTCATTGTAATATCTCGATGAAAGGAAATATTTCGCGTTGCCGAGATTTGCAACAAAATCCTCTGTCAGCAAAGTCCAATCCTGGCGGAAAGAGCCGTTTTTATCGATAAGGCGGGTGTTGTTTGAAACATAGGTTGAGGTTTTTCCGCTTGCAAGGTCAAAATTATAGATTTCCGAATAAAGCTTGTCTGCTTTATAGAAGCTATCCTTGTCAAAATCCGCAAGAAGCAGATATCCTTCGCCGTAGCCGGCGGGCTTCGCGGTGAGTTTAACAAATGCATAGGCATAAACATTAACATCCGCGCTCATGTCGGAGGTGAAAACGCCGTAGCCGCATGCCTTGCCGTCTTTTTCGATATAATTAACCGTTACGGGGATTTTCTCATATGTTGCGGCAAGGGTTGCCTTAACCTGCTTAACCGCCAGCGTGCTTGCCGCCATCTGACCGCCCGCATATTCAAAAAATTTTACGGAACCGTCAAGGTCAGCGGTATAATATATGTTTTCAAAATCTGTCGGCAGATAATTTTCGCCGTTTGCGCCCTTTACGGAAAGAGACGCGCTCAAAGTATATTCGCTGTTGTCATATGAATATGCAACGGGCATGTTGTTAACAAGACCCGTTCCGCCGTCTTTATCTCTTGAAACAAAGAACACAACGCCTGAAATAACCGTTGTTACTGCAAGAATGATTGCAAGGATTTTCATTGTTTTTGAATTCATTTTTATAATCTCCCTTGATTAATGTAGACATCGACCACTACGCATTATTATAATTCAATTTCCAATTCAACCGGACAATGGTCGGAGCCGAAAATCTGACTGTGAATTTTTGCATCTTTTAAATTTTCTTTCAGTCTTTCAGAAACGATGAAATAATCGATTCTCCATCCCGCATTCTTTGCCCTTGCCGAAAAACGGTAAGACCACCAGCTGTATGCCCCCTCAAGGTCGGGATAAAAATGCCTGAATGTGTCAACAAATCCGCTTTCAAGCATCTCGGAAAATTTGCCTCTTTCTTCGTCTGTGAATCCGGGATTTCTGCGGTTGCTTTTTGGATTCTTAAGGTCGATTTCTTTATGGGCAACGTTCAAATCACCGCAGAAAATAACAGGTTTTTTCTTATCAAGTTCCAAAACATAGTTTCTGAAAGCATCCTCCCATTCCATGCGGTAATCAAGGCGCACAAGCCCGTCGCGCGCGTTGGGAACATAAACCGTTATGAAATAATAATTGTCAAATTCAAGGGTGATAACCCTGCCCTCGGTATCGTGCTCGGGAATTCCGAGACCGTATGCGACCGATATCGGCTCTTCTCGGGTAAAAATCGCAGTGCCCGAATAGCCTTTTTTCTCGGCATAGTTCCAATATTGATGATAGCCCGGCAGCTCAAGCTCCGCCTGACCCGCCTGCATCTTCGTTTCCTGCAAACAGAGGATATCCGCATCCAGCGCATGGAAGCTCTCATAAAAATCCTTGTTAAGACACGCTCTTATCCCGTTAACGTTCCATGAAACAAATCGCTTAACCGCCATGCCGCATATTCCTCCATTATATATTTAGAATATTATAACATAAATTTTTAAATCTGTCACTAATAAATATTAATAATATGTAAACATTCACTAAACAGATAATACTTTTTACTATCCTATTTTCTTATTCACCCTTGACAAAAGCCCTTTAATGAGGTATTTTTATAATAAGAGATGTGCGGCTTTGTTTGAAAGCGCATATATTTTAAAACAACATATTTTCAGGAGGAAGAATCATGAAAAAACTTCTCGCAATTCTCCTCGCAGCAGCAATGCTCTTTGCATTTGCAGCTTGCGGCGGAAACACTGAAGACGAAACAACCACAGCTCCCGCAGTTGAAGACACAACAGCAGAAGCAATCGGCGACTCAACAGAACCCGCAGTTGAAGACACAACAGCAGAAGCAGTTGAAGACACAACAGCAGAGGCAGTTGAAGACACAACAGCAGAGGCAGTTGAAGACACAACAGCAGCAGTTGAAGACACAACAGCAGCAGCTCCCGCAGCTGACATGACAAAGGCTGAATTCGTTGCTTTCCTTAATGCAGAAACAGCTAAAGCTGCAAAGGGCTCATACAACTACAACAGAGACTGCACATACACAAGCCCCATCGACGTTGGCGGCGCAACAGATACTCTTAACAGCATCATCAAGGGTATAGATGAAAACTCCAGCCTTGACACAGTTGTCGGCGATTTCCTCGGTATCGGCGTTAAGAAGGGCACAATGCCTAAGGATGACCTTAAGGGTGATTATCAGATTAAGGCTACATCGCTCACAGAAGCTGACCTCGGCAACTTCGCAGCTAACAACGGCGTGTACACCTTCACTCTTGCAGACGCTACCAACCCCAAGAAAACAAACGCAACTCCCATCTCAAGATTCACAAACGACTTCATCACACACGAAGAAGTTGTTGACGGTATCGCAGGCTTCACATCAGCTATCAAGGTTAACAGCACAACCGTTAACTATAAAAACATCAAGGTTACCGTAACAGTTACAGACGGAAAGATTTCAAACATCAAGTATTCATACGCTTTTGATGCAGTTCTTTCTCTCAAGGCTCTCGTTGTTAACATCGAAGGCAACGGCGCAGCAGTTACAAAGGCTGAGTTCTCAAACATCAAGTATTAATTGATAATTAATCGGTGTACCCCTTCGGCGGGACGCTTTTTTCTTGACAAATTCTGCTTAATGGTTTATCTTTAATATATCCAACGGTTTAATGCAATAAACCGTAAAAACAAAATTGAATTTCAGGAGGAAAAACCATGAAAAAACTTCTCGCAGTTCTCCTTGCCTTCGCAATGTGCTTTGCGCTTGTTGCTTGCGGCGGAAACACTGAAGACGAATCAACAACAACCACAACCGAAGATATCTTTGCAGGCTTGAGCGACGACACAACAGTTGCCGCCGAAGACGAATCCGCCCCCGCAGCCGAAGAATCAACAGCAGCCGCCGAAGAATCAACAACAGCAGCAGTTGAAGACACAACAGCAGCCGTTGAAGGCGAAACAACAGTTGCCGCAACAACAGCAGCAGCTTCCGCCGGCCTTAATTCAACAGACGCTGCCGAAATCGTTGAATATTACAAAGCTGCCGTTAAAAAGACAAGCAGAGTAACAGACACAAAGAAAATGTGGCTCGCCGCCGACATCACAGGCGACGGCTTCATCGGCGCAGCTCTCGGCGTGCTCCAGCCCATTATTGAAAGCGTTCTTGCCGATCAGGGCGGCACAAAAGAAAGAGACCTCCCCGGCTCAGACGAAAACATTGCAAGAATTACCGCCGCAGACGTTGCAAAAGCTCAGGCAACTTCAAAGGACGGCAAAACAACAATCGCTATCCAGCTTAAGGATCAGGTTGACGGCCCCGATGCAAACGGCAAAACCGACGGCCCCGTTGCAAGAGGTATCGGCACCCTCGAAGGTCTTGACAGCGCACTTGACACTCTCGGCGCAACAATTTCAGAAGGCAGAGAAACAGTCAAGCTTACATATAAAAACGCAACAATCAAGGTTGTTGTTGACGAAAAGACAGGCAAAATCGTCAGCGGCAGCTGGAAATATGACATTGACGTTGACATTGCTGATGCGGCTATCACAATGGCAGGCATCAACCTCAAAGCAAAGAACCTTCACACCGTTATCGGTTTCAGCGTTGAAATGTAATTGAACAAAGCAAAGAACCGGCAGATTACTCTGCCGGTTCTCTGATTGTCGACAAAGCCCGAAACCGCAAAATTATGATTATAAAATGTAGGGGTCGACCGCTGTGTCGTCCCGCTTTTGTTAACAGGGGCGATTCACGAATCGCCTGTTTTTTATAAATTTTGCTTGCTGCGTCACACCCGCTTCGACGTACCTTTGTACGCCTTTGAAGCGGGTGTTCCTTGCCTTTCGGTCTTTCTCAACATCATCTCAGTTTGCGAAAAACAAGTTTTTCGACAAACTGAAAGAACCGGCAGATTACTCCGCCGGTTCTTTTTTATTTATAATCCTTCATGTATTCGCCGTGGGCTTCGATAAGCTCATCCACCATTGCCTTGATATCGTCAATCGAAAGCTCGGCTGCGGTGTGAGGCTCAAGCATTGCCGCCATATAGATATCTTCTCTCTTTCTTGTGACCGCGGCCTGAATTGTAAGAAGCTGGGCATTGATATTTGTCATGTTCATTGCCGCAAGCTGAACGGGGAGCCTGCCGACATGGCAGGGATGAATGCCCTTGCCGTCAATAAGGCAGGGAACCTCAACGCACGCATCCGCGGGAAGGTTTTCAATCAAGCCCGTATTGAGAACATTGCCGCCGATTTTATAGGGATTGCCCGTTACGATGGCTTCCATGATGTATGAAGCATATTCGCCCGAACGCTCATGGGAAATCTGGCCGTTATCGAGAATTCTTTCCTTTTCAGCCTTCCAGCCCGCAATCTGATTGACACAGCGGCGGGGATATTCGTCAAGAGGAATGTTATATCTCTCGATAAGCTCAGGGTATTTATCCTTAATATAGAAGCAGTTGTATTCTGCGTTGTGCTCGCTGGATTCGGTGCAGTAATATCCGAAATTCTTGATATATTCGAATCTTACCATGTCATGATGCTTTTCGTTTGCATTTTTCTCGGCGGCGCGGCGGCGGATTTCGGGATAAAGGTCGTTGCCGTCTTTATCTTCGATTTCAAGAAGCCAGCCCATGTGGTTTATGCCTGCGATAAGCTCTTTTCTGCCTTCAAGCTTGTCTTCCATTCCGAGATTGTTAAGAAGGTCTTTTGAGCAGGACTGAACGGAGTGGCAAAGACCGATTGTTTTAATCTTGGTATATCTCTGCATATAACCCGAAAGGATAGCCATGGGGTTAGTGTAGTTGAGGAACCATGCGTTGGGGCAGACCTCTTCCATATCGCGGGCGAAGTCGGCAAGAACGGGGATGGTACGAAGCGAACGGAAGATTCCGCCTATGCCGAGGGTATCGGCTATGGTCTGACGGAGTCCGTATTTCTTGGGAATTTCGAAGTCGATAACCGTGGA
>JAZLCS010000184.1:0-4255 GCA_045614385.1 Acutalibacteraceae bacterium
AGTGGATTTCAAAAATTCATTTAATGTAATGGTTAATGAGTTTGTGTATTGGCAGGAATCTGACCATAAAAAAGAACTGAAGCTGAACCAACTGTTAAATCGTATTGACAGTTGGATATGATTTTGAATCCGTTATTAACAATCGTCCCAAGTAACACCTTGCGCTTTGGCGTGAGGTGTTATTTTTGTCTTTGCTTAAGAAACAAAAAACTGACTCCGATAAAAAACGAAGTCAGTTTTTCATTTAATTTAATATTTACCTAACGTTGATTTTTTATTTGCGCTTTTCCGTACACAGCGCAATCAGGTCTTCGACCCTTGCAGTAGCAAGACATTCAACTGTATCTGATGCACCGTAATAAATTTTAACTTCGCCGTTATCCTCTAAAATCATACCGCCCGGAAAAATTACGTGCTGACGGAATCCGTACTGTGTTTCATAATAAGTTTCGGGAGCAATAAGCGGCAATTTACTCATGCCGACAATTTTTGTGGGATCGTTCAGGTCAAGGAGCATAATTCCTGCGCTGTATCTTTTTTTCCACGTTCTTTCCCAGCCGTGTTTTCTTCTTTTGTTATCCTTATCTACTGCGTGGAAAATTGTAAGCCATCCCTTATCGGTTTTTACGGGAGGTGCTGCAGGGCCGATTTTATCATTGGCATACGGAACATCTTCAACAGCAAGCACAAGTTCAGTCTCGCCCCAGAATATAAGATCGGGTGAAGTTGAAAGCCAAAGGTCAAACCTATCCTTACCGCCTCTTGAATAAACGGGAAACGGTCTTTCAAGCCGAACGTATTTACCGTTGATTTTTTCGGGGAAAAGCACCATATTGCGGTTATCGGGAGCTGAAGCGCTGATAATATTTATTTTTTCAAAATCGTCGTCGATTTCAGCGATGCAGCCTCTCACACCATGCCTGGTATCCATAGCCATACATAAATATGGCTTGCTGTCTATAACTGTAATTCTCGGGTCGTAGAGTCTTGTGATTTCATCCTCAGGTAAAAGATTCTTGTTGTCAAAAATAGTTTTTTCGCTGACTTTCCAATTTATACCGTCATCACTTGTTGCTAAGCCAAGAGAGGTTCTGAAACGCACTTTCGGATAAGTTTTTTCTGTAGGCCCGTAATCGTTACGAAACACCATAACATACTTTCCATTATATTTAGCAACACCTGCATTAAAAATCAGGGAAGCTTCATAAGGTATATCATCCTTGGTCAGAACAGGTTTTTCTGTTTTTCTTATACAGTTTGCACTGCAAAGCTTTGGTTTTAAAGTCTTCATTTTTTCATCTCATTTCAAATATCTTTTTTCGAATTCGGTTTTTTTACTTTTATACTTTTTTTGCAGTTTTTTCGGAGAAGTACCATAAACTTCTTTGAACTTCTTAGAAAAATAATTGCTGTCTTCAAAGCCACAGATTTCTGCAACTTGAGTTATGCTTTGCCCTTCTGAACTTCTGAGAAGCTGTTCAGCATACTGCAATCTTAAAGTGTTGAGATATTTTGAAAATCCCAAACCCGTTTCTTTTTTGAACAGCCTGGAAAAATGCTCCGGACTTAGGGAAAATCTTTTCGCCAGAGAAGAAAGTGTTATATCCGATGAAAAGTTTTCTCTTATATAGGCTACAGCCTGCTCAATTACCTTGTTGCCGTCATCAATATTAATGCGAGATTCATTATTTCTCATAAGCAGATAAAACAGCGAATGAGTGTGACAGGAGATTATTTCGTAAGTAAAAGAGTCTTTGAGATTATATTCAAATTCTATTTTGTCGAGAATTTTTGTCATTTCATCAACTATAAAAGGATTTCTGTAAAGGTAGTTTCCTGTGGAAATACTTGAATGTACAGAATCAGGTATGTATTCACGGTTGCAGTTGATGAGTATTCTTGAGTGTTTTATGTTATTGTATTTTGTGTGGTGAATTATACCGCAGGGAATAATCACAATATCACCCGACTGAACATTGTAAATCTTGTTGTCAATAAAATAGGTGCCGTTACCCTCTTCAAGAAAATATATTTCATAAAGAGAGTGGTAATGTGGCCAAGAAGCACCTGTTTCGGCAACTTTTTTATCCATGCCGCGGTGAAAATAAAAGTTTTCGGCCGGGTCAAATTTGATATGATTCATATTCTGCACCTTCATTCTTTTAAAGAATATCATCTGATATCAAAAAAGTCAAGAAATTGACATAAATGAGTCAAAATATTTAAGGAAAACATTATAAATTAGATATATTATGTTATTAAAAGAAATATTAAAGGGATGGTGTATATGAAGAATGTTATAAAAGTTATCATTGCTGTAGTTCTTGCAGTGATAATTGGTGTGGGCGGTTTTGTAATTTATAAAAACTCACAAGGCATTTCCTATGACATTTCATCAGTTGAAGAAGTACAGAATGATATTGAAATCATTTCTGAAACTGAAGACGGTGTTACAATAAAAAAGAAAAGCGACAGCGACTTTAAAGTGCTGATGTTTACCGATACACACCTTAACGGCAAAAAAGAAACAGATATTCAGACTGTTTCGTACATTGTAAAGAACATAACCGAGCAGAAGCCCGACCTTGTTGTTTTTGGTGGCGACAACGTATCCTCCGGCTTCAACAAAAAAAGAAACAACGAATTTGCTCAGCTCATGGAAAGGCTCGGTGTTTATTGGGCGGCTGTTCTCGGTAATCACGAAGGTGACGGTCTGTTCGCCGTTTCAAGAGAAGAAAATGTTGAAATTTTTTCTTCTTACGATTACTGTCTTATGCGCAACGGTGCAAAAGATATTGACGGCAACGGAAACTACACCATCAACATTCTCGGCAACGACAATAAAATCCGACAGGTATTCTTTTTTATGGATTCGGGCAGTTATATGACGGATGAATCCAAAAAAGAATACGGCGTTACAAAAGACGGTGAAGTTTACGACGGTGTTAAAACCTCTCAGGTTGAATGGTACAAAAGCAAACACGATTCGCTCACTGCAGAATACGGTGAATTTAAATCCGTAACGGTTGTCCATATTCCTCCTTACCAGGCAGAAAAAGAATACAACGAAGGTGATTTTCTTTACGGTGAAAAGAGAGAGGGCGTCTGCGAATCGGGCTTTGATTCAGGTATTCTTGATGCTATGATAGAAAAAGGCAGTGCGCAGGCAGTTTACTTCGGACACGACCATGTCAACAATTTCGGCGTAATGTATAAAAACATTCTTCTTTCTTATATTCAGCCGTCAGGCTACGGTGTTTATAATATGCAAAGTAAGTTCGATGCACCCGAAAACGAGTGGATTCAGGGAGCTACTCTTATCAATATAAAGGCAGACGGCACCTTTACTGCCGAAAGAATATATAACCACAGTTAAACTTTGTCTAACTCTAAAAAAATCTAAGGAGAAAATCATATGGGTAAGTTAAAAGACAAGTATCTGGAACTGAAAAACAACCCCGACGTTGCACTCAAAGAACAGGTCGGCTACGTTTCGGGCGTATTCGGCAACTGTATGGGTCAGGATTCGGTCAGCACATATACCGACCAGTTTATGCGTGACTATATGGGTCTTAAGTCTCATCACCTGCTCACGATGAAATCTGTTACAACCGGTGTCAATATATTTATTGCTCCGATAGTCGGTGCACTTCTGGATAACAACCACTCAACAAAAGGTAATGCAAGACGCTTTATGATGGCTTCAGCCATCCCCTTTACTCTTTCTTCAATTCTTCTTTTTGTCGTACCTTCATCTTCCATCACATTTAATGTCGTCTGGAGTTTCCTGCTGTATCTGCTTTTCAATATTGCGGACACGTTTTTTGACGTTGCACTGTCAACGCTTTCGGTGCGTATGACACCCAACGCAAAATCCCGAAAGAATTTCTACACTATAGCACAGCTTGCATCTACCCTCGGCTCAATGCTGCCGGGCGGTATGGTGCCCATCATAATCGAGCTTCAGGGCAACGATTATGCAAAAGAAAAATGGGCTTTCTTCACGGTTGCGCTTTTCTTCGGCATACTCGGTATGTTCACTATGCTTGTGCCCTGCATCACCCTTAAAGAGCGCAATATGGTATTGCCGCCCAGAGAAAAAGAAAAGAAAGTCAAAATTGACTACAAACTTATCCTGCTCAACAGACCGCTTCTTCTGCTGTGTCTGAGCCAGGTTATAGAGTCTGTAAGACAGGTGTGCTACAGCTCACTCCCTTTCTTCTACAAACACACACTTAACCGCTACGGTATGAAA
>JAZLCS010000185.1:0-11526 GCA_045614385.1 Acutalibacteraceae bacterium
AAAATCTTTTTAAACTTTAAAAAAAAATCACCGGGCTTCATTTTTATCCAGCCCACTGATTTTATTTGCTTTTAATATCTGTTTCTTACTCTTTCGGCAAACACCATCAGATCTTTTATTTCGAGGGCAGTGCCGTCATCAAGGATTGCTTTGCCTCTGAGCTTGCCGAAAACCTGGTGAGAATTTTGGCTGATGAAAATCAGACTCATGTTTGTTCTGTTATCATAGACGGGGAAAAAGTCCATATCAAATCTGCCGTCTGAGCTTACAATTTTCCACGGCTGCATGATGTTATCCGGGATATCAAAACGGATTCGGTCAAGCTTGTGGCATTTGCCTTCATAGAAAATCATGTTTTCACTTGCGGCGGTTGTGTTGCCGAAGCCGTAGCCGATGTTGAAGCCGAAACGCTTGCCGTTTATGTATCCGTTGCCCGAGCTCCAGTACCACGTGTTGTCATATGTCCACACGCCTCTGCCCCAGTCAAGAGTGGCGAAATTCCTTTCGGGCGAAAATTCATATGTTTTTCCGTCAACTTTAACATATCCCGTTGCAGGCATGCAGTTGATTTTCTGGTTGTAATAGAATGCGCTCTTATCTTCTTCCCAAGGTGTTGCGATAACCATTGTGTCATCGCTTTTGTTCTGCTCAAGGAAAATATCAAATTCCATTTCATCGTGAAGGAGACATTTTTTATATTTTCCCGTCAGTCTTCTGCCGTTCTTTTCGTGAATGTAAGCGATTGAACAATATTTTGTTCTTTTATATATGTCGCCTTTGGAGCTGTCTTTTGGCATATGAAGCGAGCCCATCGGCAGAATAAGAGGGGTGATAAAGCTTTGTTTTTTGCCCTCGTTGAAATCAAAGAAAGAGCAGTTGGCAAGTCCCATGTATCTGTTGTCTGCAATAACGGTTGAAAAAGCATAGCCGCTATTGTCGACAACAGCATAATAGTCCCATTCCTTGATTCTGAATTTGTTTATGTCTTTAACATCAAACGGGCTGTATTCATAAATCAGTTTGTTTGCCCAGCCGGGGCTGAGCAGTGAGCCTTCGCGGTCAAGCAGTTTTTGCGGTAATTCACACTTAATATCCATTTAATTCCTCTGTTCTTTATTTTTCAACTATATCGAGCACGGATTCGCCCGCTTTTATCATGTGTTCAAGAAGGATTTCTTTCAGCTCCTTCTTGGTTTGAGCATATGCAGGGTTTTCTATGAGATTATTTCTTTCGTGCGGGTCGTTTCTGAGGTCATAGAGAAAATCTTCATAATATTTATCAGCAAATGCACGGTCCTCATTTTTAGCCGATACACTGTATTTCCATCTGTCGGTTCTGACAGCTCTGCCTATCTGGCTTTCTGATATCTGCATAAATACGCTGTCATGCCCTTTTTTGTCCGTCAGGCTCTTGCCCATGAAATGCTCGGGGATTTCAACTCCCGCTATGTCAAGCACGGTTGCAGGCAGATCGATGAGCGAAACAAGGTCGCTTACCTTGCCGCCGCCCGTAAATGCTCCGCCTGTGATAACAAGAGGAACTTTTATGCTGTTTTCATGGCATGAACGCTTATATTCAAAGTTTCTTGTTCTGAAATGGCAGCCGTGGTCAGAAGTGTAGATAATAACCGTATTATCATAAATTCCTTCATCTTTGAGAGCTTGAATAAGTCTGCCGAAGTTTTCATCAACCCGGTTGCAGCAGGCAAGATATGAAGGCATCTGAATTCTCCAGTCTCCGAAAGTGCCCTTAAGGTCGCCGGGTACGTCATAATCTTTGAACTTGTTTTTAAGACCCTTAGGCGATTCAAAACGCAGACGGTCATTCTGGTGATGAGGCTCAAGCTGTGAAACAAACATAAAGAAAGGCTTTTCATGTTGTTTCTTTATATACTCAATTGCAAAATCATTGATTTTGTCGGCGCGGTATCCCTTGAATTCAAGTTTGTTACAGTTTTCATCAAAAACATAGCCGTTATAACCGTGGGATGTAAATTCAAGAATGTCTGCAGCTCTCCAATAATCATAGCCGCCTCTGCGCTCTTTTGGCGTCGGCTTTGTTGCAAGGCGGTGTTCCTTGTCTGAAGCAAGATGCCATTTGCCTATGTATGCCGTGTCATAGCCCGCTTCGGTCAGATAATGGGCGATACCTTTTGTATCTGTCGGCAAAGCAATATCGTTTCTGTAGCAGCCGTTCTGGCTTGCGTAGACGCCGCTCTGCAGGCAGGCTCTCATCGGGCCGCAAACAGGCTGGCAGGAAAAAGCGTTTTCAAAAAGAGTGCCTTCTTCGGCAACCGCGTCAAGGTTTGGGGTTACAGGCAGTCTTTGACCGTAGCAGCCTGCCGAATCGGCTCTTTGTTGGTCAGAAAAATAGAATATAATATTTGGCTTGTTCATGAAATCCCTCCTCATTTTACAGAACGCAGTTTGTTAAGCGCGTGGAGAATGAAATCCATTTGCGGGCAGTAGCCTGAAAGACTGTTGTAAAGGCTTCTGTATCTTTTGCATCCTCCTCCGCAGACCGATTTAACGGGGCATGCGGAACAAAGAGTGTTTTTCGGTTCGTCGTATTCAAAGAATTTTTTTAGCCCTTCACAGTTTAAAATATCATTAATGTCTGCAGTGTTTATGTTAAGACACTCAAATTCGTCGATACAGTAAAAATCGCAGGGATAGCAGGTGCCGTCTGCTTCAACAACAAGCTGCGCGTTGCATCTTCCGCTTGCGCCGCATTGCTCTGCTTTGCCCTTTGTCAGCAGGGATAAAAGGTTATCAAAATCGCGAACGTAAAAATGCTTGCCCTTTGAAACTTCGGCAAACCAAAGGTTGAAAAGTCTTTTTTTAAACCTTGCAAGCTGCTTTGCGCCGAGGCTGTGTTCGGCTTTTTCATCGCTTAACGGGTCAAGACAATAGATGGGCTGAACGTCGCGAAAATCATGCTGCATATAAAATTCAAAAAGCTTTGCGGCATCGGTTCCGGCGGTTATGACCGAAAGGATGTTAAAGTCAACCGAATGCTTTTTCAAAAGCTCAATGCCGTGCATTGCCTTATCAAATGATTCGCAGCGCATTTTGTCGTGGAGTTCTTTTTCTCCGTCAACAGAAACTCCTATAAGGAAATTATGTTTTTTAAAGAATTTGCAGAATTCATCGTCAATCAGAGTTCCGTTTGTTTGCAGCGAATAGTTGATTGCACTGCCTTCTGTTTTCAGCCTTTCGGCAGCTTCAACGAATTTTTCAAAGAATTGAAGCCCTGCAAGAAGCGGCTCGCCGCCTTGAAACATGAAGGTCAGAACAGAGTTTGTTCCGCAAAAATCAAACATCTTTCTGATAAGATTTTCTGCCGTTTCAAGGCTCATTTTTGAGCCGTGGCTTTTTTCTCTGATGTTTGCTTCGTCGCAATAAAAGCAGTATTTGCATTTAAGGTTGCAGCCCGATGAAGCAGGCTTTACCAAAGCGGTCATCTGCCGCATAAAAGCACCTCTTTTGTGCACCATATTTTAAGGTGATAAAATGTCAAAATCCAAAGAATATTTTATGTGTTTTGCGCTTGGCGCGGTTATCTACGGCTTGGTTGAGGTTGTTGTCAGGGGTTATACCCACTGGACAATGGCGATTGCGGGCGGCACGGTGCTGGTTATTTTTAATTTTATAAATCAAAAAACACATTTCGGTATTTTTACCCGCTGTTTTATCGGTGCCGCTGTGATAACCGCCGTAGAATTTACAATCGGCATGATTGTGAATGTCGGTCTCGGCTGGAATGTGTGGGATTATTCGGATAAGCCGTTAAATGTTTTCGGTCAGATTTGTCCGTTTTTTTCGGCAGGGTGGTTTTTTATAAGCATTCCCGCATTTCTGCTTTGCAGGCAGGTAGAGAAACGCTTCAGCTTGCGCTGATATAGTTCTTTATGCCCTCAACCGTTGCCGCGGCAAGAATATCGCGGTTTTGTGCGGTCTGAAGAACCTGGCATTCGTCTGTGTTTGAAACAAAGCCGTATTCAACAAGGATTGCGGGGCATTCTTCAACTCTTGTAACTCTGAATGCATAGAAATCCGCACCCCTGCTTATCTTATTTTTGAAAGATTCGGATTTATCCGCATAAATCTGAGTTTTGTAAGCGTTTACGATGCTTTCATGAATGGCTTTTGCAAGCGGCTGCGAATAGGCGCGGTAATAAAATGCGGATGTGCCCATGGCAGAAGCCGAGGTGCTTGAATCGCAATGGATAGAAATGAAGATATCGGGATCGTGTGTTCTGACAGCATCGTTTCTGTCTGCATAACATACCCATTCGTCGCTTGTTCTGGTCATAACAACCTTTGCGCCTTCTGCTTCAAGAAGCTCTTTGACCTTGGTTGCCGTTGAAAGATTAATCTGCTTTTCCAGGCCGAAGCTGTCTGATGAAACAGCGCACTTTGCGCCGCCGTCAATGCCGCCGTGGCCGGGGTCAAGCATTATTGTATAATCCTTGAGAGAAGAAGGCTTGTGGCTGAGAGTTATGATAAGATAGCCCTCTCTGTCATATTCATAATGGAAGCCGTAGAATTTTCCGCTGTTTGCAAGCTCAAGAGACAGCGTAACTGTTGCGGCAGATTGGTTGCTTGTCCATTTTCCGCCTGTGCAAACGGAGTTTGAAACCGAGATATTTCCTTCTGCCGTTACAGTGTCGCTGAAGGTGAGTTCAAGCCCCGTGCAGGTGAGTGAAGAAACCTTAACGGGTCTGCCGTTATAGTTGCCGTATGACTGACCCGTCAGCTTTGCGTTGAACACAACAGGTCTGTTCATATCAAGCTTTATGAATGTTTCGCCGTTTGCCGAGCCGCTTGCAACAACCTTTATGCTGTTTTGCGGCATTTTGTATCCGTCTTTTATGCTGACATGAGTTATAGTGCCGTTACTGCCCGAAGCAAGGCGTTCTTCTCTCTGCAGAGGAACTTTGATTCCGGAAGCAAGAATATAATATTTTTCGCCGTCAAAAGTAGATTGCGAATTTACATAGTCAACGGTGCCTTTGAGAAGCGGTGAGCAATCCGGCACGGAATATGTGCTGGTGGTATTGCCCGGGTAAACCTCAACATAATTGTCAATGATTTCGCAGATTCTTGCACTGCCGAGACCGTAGTTTTCTGTGTAATAATATTTTTCAAGTATGCCTGCCGATGAACCGGGTGTCCAATCTTCTGTTGTTGAGGTTTCGAGTGTGATTTCCGTTGAAGAGTCGGAAGTATCATTATTACCTGCGGTCTGAGATATTTCGTTTTCGGATGAAGACGGCATTTCTGTCGGCTTTTCTGTTGTTGTAATCTGCGTTGTGGTGGTTGGTTTTGCCGTTGTGGGCGGCTGAGTTACAACCTCCTTTGCGGCAACGGAAACATTTGCTCCGCTGAGCGATTCGGTCAGCCCGCTGTATTTTGCGGTAACCTTGTATTTGCCGAGTTTCTGAATCGAAGCGGTGCTTTCGGGAGCGGTAACTGTTGCAATAAAGGTTGCAAAATCCGATTCGCTGTCCGGTGAGGTGTCGTCGGAATCCGCTTCTGTTTCGGCCTGAGTCATCTTATAGGTTTTTCCGTTGAACAAAACGGAAACTTCGGCTTTTTTCATTGCAACCGCCGAGAGCTCAATCATCATTCCTCCCGGTACGGATAAATCGTCAGAGGGTGAAACGGATTTGAGAAGTTTGATTTTATATGTTACCGTGTAAGTATGGGTTTTTCCCTTATGTTCAAATTTGATTGTGTTTTTGCCGGGTGAAAGCTCGCAGTCAACCGAGAAATCGCCCGTTTTTGCAACGTTAAGCTTCTGGCCGTTGCACAGCAGGTCGTAGGCAGGGCTGCTTGTTCCTCTGAACGTTATTTTTGACTGTTCAACGGTTATTGACGTGCCCTTATGATTTGTTATCGAAAATTCTTTGTCGAGAAGATATGTTTCCCGCTTTTGAATATATGTCAGAACAATTTCTGCCGATGTGCCCGAAGCTTTTGATATTTCAGAATACGGATAGAACGAAATCGCCTTGCAAAGCGACATATCAACCGAGCTTGATATCAATTCAATCGCTGCGGATGCAGCTTCGGTTGAATATGATGAAATTCCGCTCAGGTCGTGGCAAAGCCAGAGCAGACAGGATTCTTCGTTCCAGACATTCTGTGCGGTTTTGAAGGCTGAATCCTTGCCGCTTTCATGAGAGAGAAAAACAAAATCCGCAATGCCTGACTCAACGGCGTTTGTTACCGTGTCGGAAACTTTGGAGCACAGCATGGGTTCAACACCGATTTTGGTTGCGGGGTCAATTGCTTTGATTTCATGAGAAACGGGTGTGATTTTTTCAGTGTAGCTGTTCAGTGATTCGTCATATCCGCCGAGGATAACGAAATCGATGTTAAATTCTTCAACGAATGCAGTAACAAAATCATAATTTTGCGCAATGTCGGCGCGGATTCCGAAATAAAGACTGTTTGCTTTCGCTGCATCAAGAAGCGAAGCAACGGAAGATGAGTTTTCGGCTGTCAGGTCAAATATAACCGTGTTGAAGCCGTAGTTGCCGAAAGCGGCAAGCTCAGCCGTGCTGTTTTCAGAGTATTCGGAATAAACCGCAGCAACAATTGATGCAGGTACAGCGCTTTTTGGCCTGCCCGAAACGGGCGCAGCCGTCGGCATTGTTTGTTCAACATGCGCGGCGGTTGTTTCGCTGCCGAAATTCTCTTTAAGAGAGCTGAATTTGCCGGTTGCAAACATTGCGGCAACGATGCCGATAAATATAACGGCAATGCCTGTTATTGCAGCTATCAGAATTTTGTTTTTCTTCATTTTAAATTCTCCGTTTTATTGAGAGTGTTTTTGAAATTTTTTATTTCCGTCATGCAGCCTTCTCTCAAAAGGTCGCTGTAAGAAAAAATAACAAAGCCGCAGTAGTTTTCGTTGGCTCGTATTGCCTTAAGCTGGCGGCTGAGAATGTCAGAATTCCTTTGCCATTCGTCAAAGCCCGTGCCTGCATATTCGTCTTTTTCGGCGCATTTATATGCTGCCAATCCGCAGACAAGGCTGATTTCGGGATTTTCCGTAAGATTGCCCCATGTTTCAAGCAAGGTCAAAAATCCGAGAGTTTCGTGCTCAAAGCCGTAATAAAGCTGTGGGATAATCATATCTGCATAACCTTTTGCAGAAAGCCATAATTCACAGTCGGCATAAAGCTCATTTTTATTCTTCTCAATCGTGGCGGCGGGGCTGATGCTGACAGTTAAGCTTGAATCCATGGATTTAACAGCCGAATACAGCGAAGAAACAAAGGCATCAACATAGGTTTTTCGCCATTCGGAAAGGCTCAGAGCTCCGCCCTGAGCAAGATATTCCGCATATTGCGCCGAGTCGATCTCGGCTTCTGTTGACGGATAAAAATAGTCGTCAATATGAATACCGTCAATATCATATTTTGAGATTATTTCTCTAACTCCGTCAATAATCCGCTTGTGATTTGAAACACATGAAGGATTATAATATATTCCGTTTTCAAGAATGCAAATTTCGCCGTCTGTGTTGCCTGCATCAATAATTTGCTTTGCAGGGTTTTTATCGCTGAGCTTTTGCACATCGGTTTTATTTGACACTCTGAACGGATTAATCCATCCGTGAACGGACATGCCGTATTTTTTTGCGCTTTCAAGCATAACCGCAAACGGGTCAAACGGAAGCTCAGTGCCTTCCGTGCCCGCAATATATGATGAATAGGGATAGAATTCCGATTCATAAAAAGCATCCGAAAACGCACGCAGATGAACAAAAACAGTGTTCAGACCACAATTTTTTACGGTTTCAAACATTTTATCGGTTTCAGCTTTGTATTCTGATTCTGTCTTCCCTTCGGCACTTATGTGGTCATAGCATGAAATCCACACACCGCGAAGCTCATTCTGAATCGTATTCGGATTAACGGGTTGTTTATTACTCAGTTGACATGATGACATAAAAAGCGTTATAATTATCATCATGAAAGGAATAATTTTTTTCATTGTGTTTTTTCCTTTCATCTCTGAATATTTCAACCCCAAATATATTAAAAAGGACTGTTTAAAATGCCGTTATTTTCAAAAATAATAATTGTTTATTTTGCGCTTATTTCTCTTGTTGCGGTTATCGTCACCGTTGCCGATAAAGTCGCGGCGAAAAAAGGAGCGTGGCGTGTGCCCGAAGCAACCTTGATGATTATAGGTCTTTTCGGCGGCGCGCTTGCGATGTTTATAACAATGAAAACGATAAGGCACAAAACCAAGCATATGAAATTTATGATAGGTTTACCGCTTGAAATCGTTCTTCATGCGGTTATTGTATGTTTTTTGTTATTCGGCGATACGAATATATTTTAATTTAATGCAAGGCGGAGTGGTTTCACTCCGCCTTTTTTTCTTAGAGTGTGCTCAAATCATAGGGCGTTTTTTGATAAACGAAATAGTTGAGCCAGTTGGTGAAAAGCAGGTTTGCGGTGCCGCGCCAGTTCATTTTGGGCATCATTGACGGGTCATCGCCCGGGAAATAATTATACGGAACTTTTATCGGAAGACCTCTGCCGACATCTCTGAAATATTCCTTCGCGAGAGTTTCGCGGTCATATTCCGAGTGGCCAGTTGCAAAAAAGTTTCTGCAGTCCATATCCGAAACAAGGTGAACGCCCGCAAACTCCGAGTATGAAAGAATCTGTAAATCCTTGACAAGGGCAATGTCGTTTCTGCGATTTTCCGTGTGCCTTGAATGCGGCACATAGAATTCCTCGTCAATGCCTCTCATCAACGGATGAAATGTGTCAAGACATCTGTGCGGGAACACGCCGAAAAGCTTTTCTTCAAGCGGATATTTCGGAATGCCGTAGTGATAATAAAGAGCTGCCTGAGCACCCCAGCAGATGTGGAAGGTTGAATAGACATTCTTTTTGCTCCATTTAAAAATTTCGCAAAGCTCCTCCCAATAATCGACCTGTTCAAATTCGAGGTTTTCCACCGGTGCACCGGTAACTATCATTCCGTCGTATTTTTTATCACAGATTTCGTCAAAGGTTTTGTAGAATTTGAGCATATGCTCTTCCGATGTGTTTTTTGACTTGTGTGATTTAACCTGCAAAAGCTCAATCTCAACCTGCAGAGGCGAGTTGCTCAGAAGCCTTAAAAGTTGGGTTTCGGTTTCGATTTTTGTCGGCATCAGGTTAAGTATGAGGATACACAAAGGGCGTATATCCTGTTTTATTGCTCTGTCTTCTGTCATAACAAATATATTTTCGGATTCCAGAGCGTGATGAGCCGGCAGCTCGTTTGCAATTTTGATTGGCATTATATCACCTTTAAATCAGTTATTTTTATGAAAGTCTTTTGTTGGCGGTGAGCAGGGCTTTTGAAACTGCGGATGCTATAACAAAACCCGCTATCGCTTCAACAACTCCGTTAAGGCCGACAAACCATGCAAAGAAAGCAACAATGTTTGTTGCGGCGGATTGGCCGTAGAGCGAAGCAAAAACATCAGTCTGACCGAAAAGAAGAATGAAGGAGCCGACAAAAAGCAGGGTGTTGAGCAAGGGACAGCAAAGGCTCGAAACTGCGCAGGGAACGGAATTGCTCTTGCATGTTTTTGAAAGACCTTTGAAAATAAGACCCGTCAGCCAGCCTTCAAGAATTCGCGGCACAAAGCAAAGAATAAAAGTTAAAACGGGGCTGACATTAACAAGCATTGCTCCGAATGCGCTCATTCCCGAAACAGCCTGCCAGAAGCTGGTCAAACCGAAAACGGTTCCGCATATTGCCCCGGCAGCAGGACCGAGTACAATTGCGCCAATGGCAACGGGTATGATGTTCAGCGTTATTTCAATAACACCGATTTTGATGTAGCCTATGTTTGTGAAGCCGAAAATAAGCAGCAATGCAACAAGCACAGACAGTTGGGTCAGGCGCAGTATGCGGCCTTTTTGGGTTTTTGCGGTTGACATATATATTCCTCCTTACTACTACTCCGAACAAATCGGATGCAGTGTAAAAAAATTGGCGAAATAAATAATTATTTTCTGTTTTTTTCGTAAAGAACCTTTAGTCCGTAAAGAATCAGTTCTCCGTTGTATTCAATTTTTCTCTTGCAGCTTTTGATAAGATCCTTTGCGAGACCTCCTGTTGCAACGGTCGTTATAACCTCGGTGCCGAGTTCTTCCTGCAGCTTTTCACACATGCCGTCAAGCATTGCCGCATATCCGAAAACAGTACCCGACTGCATGGAATCAATCGTGTTTTTGCCGATAACTCTTGCAGGCGTCTTTAAACTGATGTTGGGAAGCTGCGATGTTCTTGCGGAAAGAGCATCAAGCGAAATGCCGATTCCGGGTGCAATTGTGCAGCCGCAGAAGGCTCCGTTTTTATCGATAACGCTTATCTTGCTTGCGGTGCCCAGGTCAATAACAAGGCAGGGCAGGGAATAGAGAGCAGCTGCTCCGACAGCTCCCGCAAGAAGGTCAGCTCCGAGTTGGGCAGGGTTATCAATAAGAATATTCATTCCGGTTTTAATGCCGGGGCCGAGAAGCATTGGTTTGCAACCTGTGATTTTTTCAACCGATGCTTTGATTGCCATGGAAAGCTCGGGCACAACGCTGCTGATTGCCGCGCCTTCAAAGCTGTTTTGCGAAATATTATATAAATCAAAAATCTGTTTAAAATCAATTGCGTATTGATCAGGTGTTTTTGAACGGTCTGTTGCAAGGCGTGAAACAAAAATAAGGCTGTTTTTTTCATAAGCACCTATTGTGATGTTTGTATTGCCGATATCAATTGTAAGTATCAAAATGCTAACCTCTCTTTCCAAACTATTATACCAAAAAGAAAGGACAATCGCAAGAAAAATTTTTATTTGACTTTTAAGTCAATTTTTCAGTTTGCAAAAGCTATGTATGCCATGACAATAACCGAATAGGCGTTGAATATGAATATGGGCAAATAGTAAAGAGATATCCTCAACTCCTTTGTGAAAAAACGCACCTGCAAAACAAGAGAAACTGCAAAAATTATCAAGGAAAACACAAAGGCTAAATACACATTTTTGAAGGAGAAAAAAGTGTGCACAAACAAAATTGAAAAAATTCCTATAATGGCAAGAAACACCATTGAAGGATAGAAATGCTTGCCCGTTGTAAGCCTTGCAACAACCACGATGCTCAAGATATAGACAACAGAAACAAAGGCTGTCATAATTTTATCATTCACCAAAAACACAGGTTTAACAAGTGAATTATACCATATAAAGTCTATGTTCAGCGAAAATGAGCAAAACCACGCTACAATCAGCGTGCAGAATAATCCCGTCACAACGCCTATCAATTTTTTGATAAAGTCCACGAAACATTATATAGCCAAGCCTACAATTCAATGCCTTTGAAATTAGAATTTTTGAAGCAATCAGAAAATTTTTGAAAACTGCATGAACACAAAAAAAATTGGGAGCGTAATCTACAGTAGGAGCAATCCAAAAATTCTTTAGGGGGTTTACATAATGAACAACTTCTT
>JAZLCS010000186.1:0-1784 GCA_045614385.1 Acutalibacteraceae bacterium
GATTTCTTCGATGAATCTGCCGTCACGGGGATATCTTGAATCCGCAACAACGATACGATAGAAAGGAGCTTTCTTTGCGCCCATACGGCGAAGTCTGATTTTTACTGCCATTTTAAATTCCTCCAAAAAATAATATATGAATTTAATTATATATAATTCAGCGGGTGCTGTATTACATTCCGAACTGTGAGGGGTCGAAGCCCTGCGGCATTCTGAATTTTTGCTTTCTGCGTCTTTTGCCGCCTTTTTTGCCGCCCATCTGCTTAAACATTTTCTGCATCTGTCTGAACTGACTGAGAAGTCTGTTAACCTCTTCAATCGGCTGACCGCAGCCTGCGGCAATTCTCTTTTTGCGTGAGGGATTGATTATATCCGGGTTGCTGCGCTCTTTTTCCGTCATTGAAAGTATGATTGCTTTCATGCGGTCAAATTTGCGCTCATCAACTTCAATATCTTTTGCCTTATTGCCTATTCCGGGTAACATGCCGAGAATATCCTGCAGTGAGCCCATTTTACGAATCTGTTCAAACTGGTCAAGCAAATCGTTGAGGTCAAATTTGTTTTGCATGAGCTTCTTTTCAAGCTCCTCCGCCTTTTTCTCATCGATTGCCAACTCTGCCTTCTCGATAAGCGAAAGAACATCACCCATGCCGAGAATTCTTGAAGCCATTCTGTCGGGGTGAAAAACGTCGAGGTTTTCGAGTTTTTCGCCTGTGCCGACAAATTTAATCGGTTTGCCCGTAACGGCTCTTGCGGAAAGAGCAGCACCGCCGCGGGTATCGCCGTCAAGCTTTGTGAGGATAAGTCCGTCAATTCCGAGAGCTTCGTCAAATGAGGTTGCAACATTAACCGCGTCCTGACCGGTCATTGCGTCAACAACAAGAAGAATTTCATGGGGCTTGGCTTCAGCCTTAACGGCTTTCAGCTCATTCATGAGTTCTTCGTCAACGTGAAGACGGCCTGCGGTGTCAAGGATAACATAATCATAGCCGTGTTCTTTTGAATAGGCTATTGCTTCCTTTGCGATGGTTACGGGGTTTGACTGACCCATTTCAAAAACGGGAGCACCAACCTGTTCACCGACAACCTGAAGCTGTTTTATTGCCGCGGGTCTGTAAATATCACAGGCAACAAGCAGGGGACGATGATTATCTTTTTTAAGCATAAGCGCAAGCTTTGCGCAGTGGGTTGTTTTACCGGAACCCTGAAGGCCGCACATAAGAATAACCGTTGGCGGATGGTTGGCATAGGCAAGACGGCTTTTTGTTCCGCCCATGAGGCTCACAAGCTCCTCTTTAACGATTTTAATAACCATCTGAGAGGGAGTGAGGCTTTCCATAACCTTTTCGCCTATAGCCTTTTCGGTTACGGTGTTAGTGAAATCCTTGGCAACTTTGTAGTTAACGTCTGCTTCGAGCAAAGCCATGCGTACCTCACGCATTGCGGAGCGAACATCCGCTTCAGTAAGGCTGCCCTTGCTTCTTAAGTTTTTAAACGCAGATTCGAGTCTGTCCGAAAGACCTTCAAATGCCAATTTTTTCACCCCTTTATATTAGAGTGGCGGGAGTAATCCGAACTGTGTTTTTTATCGGATGATTTCCGCCTTTTCTTCGTTAAAATACTCGCAAATCCGTCAAGGATTCGCTCCGTTTTGTGCCTTGACAAGCCAAAAATCCTCACGATAAAAAATCTTCGACCTGAAAGTGAAAGATTTTTAAATGATTTTTGGCGGTTGAGTGGCAGGAAGGCTGACGCCTTTCAATCACGAAACGCCGAAAAGCGTT
>JAZLCS010000187.1:0-27409 GCA_045614385.1 Acutalibacteraceae bacterium
CTTCGACCTGAAAGTGAAAGATTTTTAAATGATTTTTGGCGGTTGAGTGGCAGGAAGGCTGACGCCTTTCAATCACGAAACGCCGAAAAGCGTTGAAAAGACTCGCTTTCAGGCATAGTTCGGATTGCTCCCATCACTCTATAGTATATTTACATTGTCTTTAAAAGTCAATGAAATATACCATAATTTAGCAGATGTCTATTGATTTTTAAGAAACAATACTATATAATGATGTATATTCGGATGAAACCAAAATTAATTAAGAAGGTGCATATAATGTCACAGTATAATGAATTCTCAGGCGTATATTCCTTGCTTCTCACTCCGTTCAATTGGGACAGAAGCATTGACTACAAAACATATGAAGAATATGTTGCATGGCAGGCAGCTTTCAAGCCTCAGCATCTTTTCGCGGTTTGCGGCTCATCAGAAATGATGGAGCTCTCGCTTGAAGAAAGAATTAAGTGCGCGGGTCTTGCCGTCAAGAATTCAAACGGTGTTCCCGTTTTTGCAACGGCTAACCTTGAAGTTGATTTCAACGCTCAGATTGAAGAAATGAAAATGCTCGAGCAGCAGGGTGTTAAGGGTCTTGTTTTCGTAACAAAGGGTATGTGCGATAAGCCCGACCATATGTATGAATACATGACTTCTCTTGCTTCTCACACGGAGCTTCCTATTGTTCTTTATGAATTCCCCGGTCTCAGACCTCACCTTATGGATGCCGTTACATACGGAAGACTTGCTGAAACAGGCAAATTTATGGGTATTAAGGATACCACCTGCAAGCTCACGGATATAAAAAATAAGATTGCGGTTCAGGGTGATTCAAACGTTCTTCAGGCGAATATTCCCTATCTTTACGATTCATATCTTGCGGGCGCAAGAGGCGTTGTTGCAACCCCCACTTCTTGTGGTGCAGGTCTCTTTGTTAAAATGTGGGATGAATTCACTAAGGGCGACCTTGAAGCGGCAAGAATCACTCATCAGCATATTATTTCTCTTGATAACTGCATTGATTCCGGCTTCTGCGCAAGTGCAAAATACCTCGTCGGTCTTCAGGGCATCAACATGAAGTGGTTTACAAGAGGCTCACATGACCTCAGCCCCTGCAGAAAGCGTTCAATCGAAGTATGGTATGACTGGGCAAAGGCTGAAGGCATTCTTGACTGATAATGCATAGGAATGGCAAACTCCTGAATTTTAACAATTATAAGTAAAACGGTGAATAATATGAAAAAACTCAGAGCCAATGTGTGCGCGGTAACGCACGCAGGCAGAATCCGCAGAGAAAACGAAGATAACTACAATTTAAACGGCAGAATGACATCTACCGGCGATTTGCGTAAGGGTTCGGCGTTTGTTCAGAGCATGACAGAACCTTTCCACCTTTCTGTCTGCGACGGCATGGGAGGCGAGAGCTACGGCGAGCTTGCTTCAGGCATAGCCGTTGAAACAATCGCTGCGCATGCTTCAAATGTTTATGAAAGCGGCGAAGATTTCAGCTTTGCCATTTCAAACTGTCTTGACGATGCCAACAGCCGTATCTGCGCCGAAATAAATGCCAGAGGCAAGCGTATGGGAACAACCCTTGCTGCTGTTTATGCCGTTAAGGGCAAGATAATCTGCGTTAATATCGGCGATACAAGAGTTTATCATTATTCCAAAGGTGTGCTCGAGCAGATAAGCTTTGACCATACTCACGCTCAGACGATAGTTGACGCAGGGCAGGCCGCTCAGTCCGAAATCTACAGAATTCCCGATGCAAAAAGGCTGACCCGCCATCTCGGCGTTTTTCCGGAGGAGGCAAATCTTTCTCCCAATATCAGCGTTATTGAGGATGTTGATGACGGCGACATCGTTTTGCTTTGCAGTGACGGTCTTACCGACATGCTCAGCGACGATGAAATAACCGCAATTCTTTCCATGGGCGAAAGCTCGCAGGATGTTGCGAGCAAGCTTATCCGTGCGGCTCTTGAAAAGGGCGGCAAGGATAATATAACTGTTATGGCAGCATTCATGGATGTTGAAGAAACTGCTATTTTTGCTCCCATTGCGGCGGCAATGGTCGGCGATACGGATGCCGATTACGAAGAGGAATACCGCAACAGCTTCGGCTCAAATCAGGCTTCTGATGAAGAAAATCCTGTTTCGCCTTATGCGAATGCCGATGCAAGAGCATATTCCAAGCCGGTTGACAAGGCAAAGATAATGAAAATAGCAGGCATTGCAATCGGTGCGGTTATCGTTGTTCTGATTGTTGCGCTGTTTATCAAGGCTCTTGTTAACGGCGGCGAAAATGATGATGAATCAACCACAACTACATATAATTACGGTATGTACGGCACAACTTATCCTGTTTATATGCCCGTAACCGACGAAATAACAACATGGGTGTTTGAATATTCATCAACAAGCGAAACAGAGTCAACAACCGAATCGACAACCGAAAGAACAACCCGCAAGAGAACAACCACAACCAAGAAAAAAACAACTACAAAAAAGAGAACAACAACCACCAAACGCAGAACAACAACTACAACAAGGAAGGCAACTGAAAACAGCACCACAACAGCTTCAAACACAACCACAACCGTTCCCACGGGAACAACTGCTGTTTCAACAACGGTGCCTTCAACAACCGCTGAAAATACTACCGCAACTCAAACCAACACAACAAGCGGAGCAACAACTCAAACGACAGAGTCAACAGCAACAACATCACAGACGCAGACAGAAACAACCAATAGTGCGTTGCAGGATGCTTTTAATTCTCTTTATATCACTGACCCCAACACAGGCGAAATAATTCAATAATAACACAAACAACACAGCCGCATCTCTTTTGATGCGGCTGTGTTGTTTGTGTTGCCTAATCTATCTGATTTTTGCCAGCGACCATGCGGCGATATCTTCGTAGACCTGCGCTCTGTTGACCTCATTAAGAATTTCGTGGCGCATGCCGGGATATAGCTTGACGGTGACATCTTTTTTGCCGGCGTCAATCAAATCATTATAAATCTGTCTGATGCCGCTGCCGTATGCGCCGACGGGGTCGTCTTCGCCTGCCGTGAGAAGTATGGGGATACCGTCATAAAGCTCGTTGTACCAATCTTTGCCCGAAACTTTATCAAGAATTGTGAAAAGGTCTTTATAGCCCGCGGCGGTAAAAAGAAAACCGCAGTATTTATCGGCTATGTATTTGTCAACATGCTCAGTATCGGTTGAAAGCCAGTCAAAAGATGTTCTCTTTTCGGTTTTTTTATTATACGGACCAAAAGCTATGGTATTTATAAATTTGCTGCGGTGCTTGCTGCCTTTAGCTTTTGCGATTGCGCCTGCAAGGGTGATAGCAATTGCCGCGGCAGGGTTTTTGCCGCTTGAACCGCAGAAAATTGCCGCTTTGATTCTTTCGTCGCGTCCGTAACGGCGGATATATTCTCTTGCAATGAAGGAGCCCATGCTGTGGCCGAAAAAAACAATGGGAAGCCCGGAGTATTCTTCTTTTATAAGCTCGGTCAAAGCTCTTTCATCCTCAACCAAAGCATCCCATCCGCCGCTTTCTCCGAAATAGCCGAGGTCATCATCGCTGTTAACGGATTTTCCGTGACCAACATGGTCATCAACCAAAACCGCAAAGCCTTTGGAGCAAAGGTAATTTGCAAATTCTTCGTATCTTTCGCCGTGCTCAGCCATGCCGTGAACAATCTGAAAAACCGCTTTTGCTCCGTCGGCAGGGGTCCAGCATCTTGCAAAAACATTTGTAATGCCCGACTTTGACGGGATTGAATACTCTTTTCTGATAACTTCCATTTTAATGGCTCCTTTCATTATATAAACTGTTTAAGCCTTTTTCTCAGTGTTAATCCTATGCAGGATGCTGCGATAATTTTGATAATATCTCCCGCCAAAAACGGGGCAACACAAATACTGACAGCGGTTAAAAAATCGCATTCAGCCTGAAGCATGTACCATAGAGTTCCCGTTAAATAGCAAACAGTGGTTCCCAAAATCATGCTTGCGGGATAAATGAGTTTTTTGCTTTCAAATTTGTCTGTTAAAGCACCGATAATAAAAGCGCATGGAATATATCCGATTATGTAACCGCCGGTCAGACCTGCCAGCTTTTGAAATCCGCCCATGAAATATGAAAAAACCGGTAAACCTGCCGACCCGATAAGAATATAAATGATAACGGCGGCAGTGGCATATTTTTTGTTTGTTGTGCACGCAACCAGATATATCGAGAATGTTGCAAGTGAAAGCGGAATTGCTCCGAGCGGTAAAGAGAATGGAGCAACAACGCAAATTACAGCGGCGAGAATTCCGATTATAGTTAAATTTTTAATCTTCAAAGATGTGTTACCTCTTGATTTTTTGTGTAAAGCAAATAAGCTTTACGAACATTCAAACTTTATATGTAAGTTTTATGTTGCTCGTAATGCTTTCAACGATTTCAATGGCACAGGACTTGTATCCGGCGAAGATTGCGCCTACCTCCGGCGTAAAGTCTATGAGCTTTACATTGTTAAAGCCCGCATTGCTGAGAGTGTTGCAGAAAATCTTTCTGAAAATAGAATTGTGCTGAAAAACTCCGCCCCACAGACCGATGGGAAGCTCTTTGCTTGATTTATTTAAAAGACCGAGAGCAGTCTGAGAAAGCGAAATTGCTTCGGCTTCGATTATTCTGTATGAAATGTTGTCATCATGCATTGCGCAGGAATAAACAACCTGCGCAAAGGCGGCAGTCTTTTTTCTGCTGACGTTTTTTTCATAATATAAGTCTATTAAATCATATATATTATCGATTTGAAAATAATTAAGGCATTCGCTGAGCAGAGCAGTCCGAGGCGCGCTGTTTTCGGCGGCTCTTATTGCGGCTTTGATTCCCGCAAGGCCGATTGCATATCCGCTGCCTTCATCGCCGAGGATATATCCCCATCCGCCCGCATGGCTGATGCTTCCGCTTTTGTTGCGGCAAACAACCATCGAACCCGTGCCGCTGATAACCGCGGCGCATTCGCTGCCTTCATTCATCGCTTCAAGGGCAACAAACAGGTCGGAATCCATAATGATTTTTTTGCTGTCAATTACACCCGTGCAGAATTTATCGATTTCTTCGGATGTAGCTCTTTCATTTAAAGCAGACATGCCGATAACGGCGCAATGAAAGCTTTTTATCTCCATTTTATCTATAATTTCTTTCATCGCCTGCCGTGCGTTTTCAATGCCGACAGAATAATAATTTATGCTTTCTCCGCATTCTCTGCAGATGAATTCGCCTTTTTCGTTGAAAACAACGGCGGTTGTTTTGCTGCCTCCGCCGTCAACGCCGAGGAAATATTTGTTGTTATGCATAGCAAACACCTCACAAAAACGGTTTGAAAAATTAACAAATTATACATTTGATTTTCTTATAATGTCAACATATGGATAGTATCATGTAATCACAATAAAGAAACTGCAAGATTATTAATATATACAGAACGAAGAAAGGATGAAAAGCTTTGAAAAAGAACAGTAAGCAGCCGTGTGTTATGGTCTGTGTTACTCAGCAGCAGTCATGTGCAAGACTGATTGAAGCGGGGGCGAGGATAGCAAATGAAGAAAAAATTCCTCTTTCGGTAGTAAGCGTGTTCAGAGAAAGCAGCGGGCTTAACGCCAATGACGGAGGTGTGCTCGAAAATCTTTTCGAATGCTCACAGAAGTATAATGCGGCAATGAATGTTTATTTTAACGATAGCCCTGCGCTGGTTGTCGCGGTTGTTGCAAAAAAGAACAACGCGTCAACTCTTGTGACCGGTTTCCCTGCAGAGGGCAGCAGCGGATTTATTGCGAGAATTCACGAAATTCTGCCTGAGCTGCCTATAACGATGGTTGATAATAACTCAAACGAATATAAAATCATACCTTTTGATAAAACGGATATGGAGAAAACCGAAAGTATAAATTTCAGCTCAGTTCATTGAAATTCCGCCGGAGAAAAGTCTGTTGACAGCCTGCCTCAATAAAACATATTCCTCGCCCGCAAGGGCGGGGTTTTTTTTGAGCAGATTTTCTGCCGCAGCATGGGCTTCTCTGATTGCTTCGCCGTCGGTCATCATGTTTGCAATTTTCAGCTCCGGCAAGCCGTGCTGGCGAGAACCGAAGAAGTCGCCGGGGCCGCGAAGCTTCAAATCCTCATCGGCGATTTTGAAACCGTCGGTTGTGGATGCAAGTATTTTCAGACGGTGTTCGGTCTCTGCATTTTGAGCATCAGAAATCATTATGCAGGTGGATTTTTCCGTTCCTCTGCCGATTCTTCCGCGAAGCTGGTGAAGCTGTGAAAGCCCGAATCTTTCAGCGTTTTCAATAACCATTATGACAGCATTCGGAACATCTATTCCGACCTCGATAACTGTTGTTGAAACAAGAAGCTGAGCTTCGCCCGAAGCAAAAGATTCCATAACCGCTTTTTTTTCAGCGGGTTTCATTTTTCCGTGAAGCAAACCAAGCCGGAAACCTTTGAAAAAGCCGTCTGCAAGGTTTTTATAAAGCTCCGTTGCCGCGGTAAGCTCCAAATCTTCGTTTTCCGCAACAAGAGAACAGACTATGTAACCCTGTCTGCCGTCGCAAAGGTGTTTTTTGACATATCCGTAGGCTCGTTCACGGATATCGGAGCTGACAAGGAATGTTTCGATTTTTTGCCTGCCCTTCGGCATTTCGTCAAGAATGCTCAAATCGAGGTCGCCGTAAATTATAAGGGCAAGAGTTCTCGGAATCGGTGTTGCAGACATAACAAGAGTATGCGGGTTTATGCCTTTTGAGCTGAGTGACCCTCTTTGGTTAACTCCGAAACGGTGCTGCTCGTCGGTTACGGCGAGGGCAAGGTTTTGGAACTCAACATCTTTTTGAATCAGAGCATGAGTTCCGACAATAAGATTTATTTTGCCGTCTTTAAGGGCGGTCTTTAATTTCTTTTTTTCTGTCGCCGGGGTTGAGCCTGTCAGCAGACCTACGGTTATATCGGTGTTTTCAAACATTTTTGAAAGAGTTTTGTAATGCTGCATTGCAAGCACTTCCGTTGGTGCCATCAGTGCGCTTTGGAAGCCGTTGCGCGCGCAGTTGTAAATCAGAGCGGCACTGACTGCGGTTTTGCCCGAGCCGACATCGCCCTGCAAAAGTCTGTTCATCGGCACATTCTGCATCATATCCTCTGCCGATTGCGCTATTGCGCGCTTTTGCGCACCCGTTAATTCAAAGGGAAGCATTGAGAAAAACTCGTTTGTATAGTCTGCTGTCATGGGCAGTGCATTGGATTGACGGGATTTTGTTTTCAGCCTCATCAGACCAAGCTCCAGAAGAAACAGCTCTTCAAAAATCAGCCTTCTGCGGGCCTCTGAAAGCAGATCTTTGCTTTCGGGAAAATGAATATTGCGTAGCGCTCTTTCAAGGTTCATTAGACAATAGCTGTTTCTGATATCCTCGGGCAGAGGGTCTCTGAATTTATCGCAGACGTCAAAAGCTGTTCTGACAAGCTTTTCGATGGCTCTTGAATTCATTCCCGCAGTCTGCGGATAAATCGGGCGCATTCTGCCCTCGCCGTCAAACTCCGTAAATTCGGGAGAGGTCATAGAGCGGTAATATCCCTTACCTGTTATTTTTCCGAAGAAAAGATATTCTTTGCCTTGCTCAATTTTTTCGGCTGCATATTTGTTGTTGAAAAATGTGATGTCAATAAGGCTTTCGCCGTCGGTAACCTCGGTTTTATAAAGTGTCATACCTTTGCGGATTCTGTGTTCTCTGCAGCGCATGCTTGCAATTGCTCTTATGCAAACATTTTCATTGAGCGGAGCTTCTTTGATTGAAGTGATATTGCTCCAGTCTTCGTAAATTCTGGGGTAAAAGGTCAGCAAATCCCAGAGCGTGTGAATTCCGAGCTTGCCGAGCATGGCAGCTCTTTTTTCGCCCACTCCCTTAAGATATTTAATGCTTGCATTGAATTCCATGTTTTGCTCCGAAAAAATATTTGTTATCGGCGCGTTGCCGCCTGAAACTTCATGTTGTCAATTTTTATGTCCGTCAGTTCACCGAGTTCAACGCCTTTTGCAAGAGCCTTGTCGGGCTTGTTTGTGTGAACATGAACCTTTATTACGCCCGAATGCTCTGCAACGGCGGGGCAGTCACCGATATCGGCGAAATATCGGCGAAGTGATTTTATATCGTAGTTTTGAGGGTCATTAATCAAAAATTCAGTGCAGTATGTGAAGCTGATGTTTTCATTTGCTTCAAAGGATTTTTTTTTGCCGCTCAAAGAAAGTGTGGCAGACTCAGTGCCGAGCATACCTTCCATGATGTAGACAAGACCCTGACCGCCTGCGTCAACAACTCCGTGCCTTTTTAGTGTCGGCAGAAGATTCGGCGTTGTTTTTAATGAGGCCTTTGCTCCGCTCAACGCTGCGGCAAAAGTTTCTTGAGTGCTTTTGCCTTTTGCGGCTGCGGATTGCGCCTTTGATGCCGCAAGGCGTATGACCGTCAGCATTGTGCCTTCCGTCGGTTTATCTATTGCAGAATAAGCTTCGTCGCTTGCAGCCTCAAGAGCTTTTGCAAGGGCATTTGCATCAATCACATCAAGCTCTTTAACGCTGTTGGCGAAGCCCTTGAAAATAAGAGAGAATATAACTCCGGAATTGCCTCTTGCGCATCTGAGCAGGGCACCTGCCGCTTTGTCTGCAAACTTGCCTGCACTCATTTCTTCGATTTCCGCAACGGCTTTTGCGCAGCCGCCAAGTGTCAGCGCAAGGTTGATTCCCGTGTCTGCGTCGGGAACGGGAAACACATTGAGTTCATTGACCTCTTCTGTATGCTTTTTCATGTTTTCGGCTGCCGAAATAATTGCGTTTTTTAAAATTGTTGAGTTTATCATAACACAGCAATCCTCCAAAAAGGTTTTACTATATTATGGCAGTTTTTTCGGCGGATAAACATGCTTATTTGAAAGTCCAGGTTTCAATGTCATAGAAAACATCGCTGTCGCAGCAGTTGAAATCGCAATCCATAGAGTTGGTGTATGATGCTGCCGCATTTCTGTAGCAGAGAGGTATGAGGGGCAGTTCTTCGTTGAAAGTGTTGATGAAGTCCATCAGTTCGCAGTTGCCCGAAAGAAGCTGGCCGTATCTCAGAGAAGCGGCACCTTCGGGGTCAATACCGTAGCTGACGTTTCCTCCCGAAAGGAGCGGAGACAAATCCATGTTTGGCGAAAGCCGTACTTCGCCGATGTATAAGTCATATGAGCCGAGTTCAACGGCTTGTGTGTAATATTCTGTTTCGTAATTTTTTAAAAGGACTTTGAATCCGAGTGCTTCAAGATAATCCTTGACGAATTCTGCCGTTTCCAGCTTGAACTGATTATCTTTATTGACAAGAAGTGAAATTTCTTTTTCACCGATATCGATTTCGGATTGAGCGATGAGTTCACTCGCTTTTTGCTGATTTACAGAAACTATCAGGTCTTTTGATGCGAGCGCATACCAGTCGGGATTAAAGGGGGAATAAGCTTCTCTTGCGTGCCCCTGAAAAGCAGTTGCGGCAATTTCTTTTCTGTTGATAACAAGGTTAACAGCCTGTCTTATCAGTGGGTCTGATAAGACTTCGCTTGATGAGTTAACTCCAAGAAAAACAAAGTTGTTTATTCCCATGTCAACGGTTTTTGCGTTAATTCTCAGATATGTTCCGCTGCTAAGGTCATTGCAGTAAAAACCCGTGTTGCCGATTTCAAGGCTTGATTCGATTGAACTGCTGTCACGCACGGGAACGAGCATAATGGTTTTGATTGCAGGCTTAAAGTCTGATTTCTTTGTGTTGACGACAAGATAGACGGATTCGCCCGATTTCTGTGGCACATATCTTCCCGAGCCAACGGGCAGCTCGCCTTCGGAGCCGCTTTTAACAATAGGAAAGGTCAGGCATGCGAGTGCATAGGGGTCGGGCTTTTCAAGCGTGAAAACAATCATGTTTGATGTTGAGGCGTTTGCCTGAACAAAGTTTGAAAGCTTTGTACCGTGAGCGGGGGAATAGCGTGCCTGCTCAAAAGAATAGACAACGTCATTTGCGGTTATCGGGCTGCCGTCAGAAAAAACGGCAGACGAGAGAGAAACGTTAATGGAAGTTCCGCTGACTATAGCGCTTTTAGCGATAACGGGAGAAGGCTCATAATTTTTATCGAGCTTATAAAGCCCGTCATAAACAAGTCCGAGAATCTGAATGTTTGCAGACATAGCTGAGGTGAAGGGGTCAAGCAGGTCAGCTTTTGAATAAGCGAGCTTGAGTATACCTTCTTTCTGGTTGCTGATGTTGGAAACACCGACGGGATCATCGGGGGTAACGGATGTTTCATCGCATCCGCTGAAAACGGTAAGAATTATGCAAAACGCGAGAAGCAGTGCAGCAAATTTTTTCATTTATATCAACTCTCTTAAATCAAGAATAATTTTGCCTGCCATTATAAGACCGGCAGTGCCGGGAACAAAGGGAAGGCTGCCGGGGGTCTGCCTTTTACCCGTGTCTTCATCCGATTTTGCAGGTTTTATCGGTTCTTCTGGTGACCAGACAACGTTGAGCTTTTTAACACTTCTTTTACGAAGCTCGGTTCGCATAACCCTGCAAAGAGGGCAGCCGCTTGTTTTGAAAATATCGGATATCATGAAACGGGTCGGATCAAGCTTGTTACCCGTTCCCATGCATGAAATTATGGGTATTCCGAATTGCTGTGCTTTGAGCGCAAGGTCAATTTTTGCGCTGACTGTATCAATAGCGTCTGCGATGTAGTCATATTCTTCAAGGCTGAAATCATCCGAGTTTTCCGGAAGATAAAATTTTCGGAGTGCTTTTACGTTGCACTGAGGATTGATATCAAGAATTCTTTCTTTTATAACAGCAACCTTCGGTTTATCTACTGTTGAATGAAGAGCACAAAGCTGGCGGTTAAGGTTGGTGAGCGAAACGGTATCGTTATCAACAAGTGTTATATTGCCGATGCCTGCTCTTGCAAGAGCTTCGGCAGTGTAAGAACCTACGCCGCCCAAACCGAAAAGTATAACCTTTTTTCGGGAAAGAATCTGTGTTGAGTTTTCGCCGAGAATCATTTCTGACCTCAAAAACTGTGAATGCTCCATAACAAGCTTTGCCTCCATATACTTCTGCATTTTATATAATACAACAAAACTAATGTTATTGTAAACCTTATTTTTGATTTTTATATTGTAATTTTAAACAAAGTAAGCTATAATATCAAAGTCAGAACATGCCGAAAGGAAATGAAGAATGAAACTTGGTATCGTAGGTCTGCCGAATGTCGGCAAAAGCACATTGTTTAATGCAATTACCAACGCGGGCGCACAGTCCGCTAACTACGCTTTTTGTACAATTGAGCCCAATGTCGGCGTTGTTGCCGTTCCCGATGAAAGGCTTGATAAGCTTGCAGAGCTTTATAATCCCGTTAAAATCACACCTGCGTTTATTGAATTCGTTGATATCGCGGGTCTTGTAAGAGGCGCATCAAAGGGTGAGGGCCTCGGCAACAAGTTCCTTTCCCACATCCGTGAGGTTGATGCGATAATCCATGTTGTTCGCTGCTTTGAAAACGATGATATCGTTCATGTTGATGCTACCATCAACCCCGAAAGAGATATCGAAACCATCAATCTTGAGCTTGTTTTCTCGGATATCGAAATGGTTGAACGCAGAATAGACAGAGTGACAAAAGCACTCAAGGGTGACAAAAAGCTTGCCTCTGAGCTTGAATTTCTTAAGAGACTCCAGAAAGCTCTTGAAGATAACATACCGGCAAGAAATCTCGAATGCGATGAAAACGAGAAAGAATGGCTTGCGGAAATCGCTTTGCTGACCGCAAAGCCCGTTATCTATGCGTGCAACATGAGCGAAGAAGATTTTGCGGGTGGTCTTGATTCCAATTCCAACTATAAAAAGGTTTGTGAAATTGCGGCAGGCGAGGGCAGCGAGGTGCTTCCCATCTGCGCCGAGCTTGAGGCTCAGATTGCATCGCTTGACAAGGAAGAAAAAGAAATGTTCCTTGAAGAGCTGGGTGTTGAATCGGGCGGCCTTGACCTCTTGGTTAAAAAGAGCTATGCCCTGCTTGGCTTGATTTCATATCTGACCGCCGGCCAGCCCGAGGTAAGAGCGTGGACAATCACCAACGGCACAAAAGCTCCTCAGGCTGCGGGTAAAATCCACAGCGATTTCGAAAGAGGCTTTATCAGAGCAGAGGTTATTCACTATAACGACTTGATTGCTCTCGGTTCTCTTGCCGCTGCAAAGGAAAAAGGCCTTGTACGCAGTGAAGGTAAGGAATATGTTATGAAAGACGGCGATGTCGTGCTTTTCAGATTCAATGTTTAATTTTGATTAAAAATCACTCTCCGTGGAATGAATAACCATGGGGAGTGATTTTTTGATTAAAAGAGCGATTGTTGTTTTTCTTGTGCTTGTTATGGCTTTTGCCGGAGTGGGGGCAAGAATAATTTCTGTCGGCAGCGAAAGTATTCAGGCGGCGGGAGTGGCGTCAGGCATGATGGTTGATGTTACAACACTGAGAGGAACGATATATGATTGCAACATGAATCCTTTGACAAATGCCGAAACGGAAATCTATGCCGCCGCAAAGCCGACTAACCGTGCGATAGGCATTCTCAAAGAATGTTTGCAACCCGAGATTTTTGAATCTGTCAAAGAGCGCATGTCAAAAGGAAAACCTGTCGTTGTGAAAACGGAGATGTCTGTTGAAGAAACCGATGATATAAAGACAATTTTCGTTGCAAAACGCTATTCGGTCAGCTCTCTTGCCTGCCATGTTATCGGTTATCTTGACGGCGAAAAAAACGGAGTCAGCGGAATAGAAAAGTCTTATAATGACATTCTTTCTCAAGCTGTTTCCAATGTGACGGCAAGATTTTCCGCGAATGCGGGCGGCAGAGTGATGATAGGCGAGGATGTTGAGATTTCGGGAACAGAAGCTCCGAAGTCAGGCGTTGCGTTGACGATTGATAAAAATATTCAGCAGATAACCGAGCTTGCGCTGGATAATTCGGGTGCGGAATGCGCGGCGGCGGTTGTTATTGAGATTGAAAGCGGAGCAATTAAAGCTTGTGTTTCAAGACCGGCTTTTGACCAGACCGATGTTGGCGCAAGTCTTAATGATGTTAATTCTCCGTTGATTAACAGAGCTTTTCTGCCGTTCAGTGTCGGCTCTGTTTTTAAGCCCGTTGTTGCCGCCGCGGCACTTGAAAAGGGAATATCAGACGGATTTGAATATAATTGCACGGGCAGCGTTGTTCACAACGGAGTAACGTTTAACTGTCATAAGCATTCCGGGCACGGCGTTCTTGATATGCAGGGTGCTGTTGCTAATTCATGTAACACCTATTTTATAGCTCTTGCTATTGAAACGGGTGCCGATGCTTTAACAGAAACAGCAGGGAAATTCCATTTCGGTGAAGAAGTCATCTTTGCCGACGGAATGAAAAGCAGCGCAGGCTATCTGCCGCAGGCGGATGAGCTTGATTCAAAAGCGGCAATTGCCAACATTTCATTCGGCCAGGGGTCGCTGCTTGCAACTCCTGTTCAGATTTGTGCAATGACAGCCGCAATAGCGAGAAACGGTGTTTATGTTCAGCCCTATCTGATTGAAGGTGAGGTTAATGAAAAAGGCGAACTGACACGCATCGTAAATTACGGCGAAAGAAAGCAGATAATTTCCGAAACCACTGCCAAAAAGCTGCGTAAATATCTTGAAAAGGTTGTTGAAGACGGCAGCGGCAGAAGAGCAGCGGGCAAAATTGTCAGTTCGGCGGGTAAAACCGCTACTGCGCAGACCGGCAAATCCGAAAACGGCGAAGAAATATATAACGCATGGTTTTCGGGCTATTTTCCTGCGGATAATCCGAAATATGCCGTTACAATACTAAAAGAGAACGGCGGGGAGGGCTCGTTAAGCTGTGCACCGGTTTTCAAAACAATCGCCGAAACCATAATGTTATCGGAATAGAAAAACCGGGCTGTGAATTCAGCCCGGTTTTGTCATTAAATTATTCTATCCTTTTCAATTCTTGCATTGTTATCCGAAAAGCCCTTATTGTTGCCGATTGTGTTGATCAGCATTTCGGTCAGGTCAACTTTAACTCCGTTTTTTTCGAGCTTAGGCTCGATTTTTTTTACAATAAAGCTGATTCTCTTAAAAGCTTTTGAAAATGCTGTATGTATGGGTGTGCCCTCAACATAAGGCTGATCGCCTTTAAAAATGTTTACGCCGATTTCTCCTGCAAGGTCAATAAACTTTATCTTTTTAATGGATTTGTCCGCCCTGATAAACAGCAGGCGACCGAGTCCTCCAACCGTGATTAAATTCAGAACCTTTTTGCCGAACTTTTTCAGGTGCTTAACAATGCCGTTTCCGCCGCTGAGAATTCCGTTTATACGGTTTTTGATTGAATATGCAAACTGATTGTCAAAATATTCCGTGGTTGTAAGACCGTTCATATCCCAACCGAAATCGGGCACATCGATTGTTTCAATGTTAACCGCCGCATCTTCACCGATGTTGATTTTTCTGTATTTTGCGGGGCTGCCCACAAGTGCACCCGTGCACACATCGACGAATCTGTTTCCGTTCTCGGTAACAAATTCGTTAATGCTCTGAATGTGCATATGCCCGGTGAAAAAGAGGTTAACGCCGTTATCGGCAAAGAAAGAGGCAACCTTGCGCCAATTCTTAATTTTTGCGTCTCCAACAAGGTCAAAAACGGGCACGGAAGGAATGATGGGGTAGTGGCAAATGCCGAAAACCATGCAGCCGTCTTTGTGTGCCTGCTCAATCTGTACGCGCGACCATTCGAGCAGTCTGTCATCAATTGTGCCCTTCGGGTTACCCTCGCTGTCGCTGTTAATCGCAAGCATGCGAATGCCCGGTGAGATTTCGGCAATATATGAAAGGGTCGGCTCATCGACGGCAAGAGCCTCGGAATATCCGAAGTCATAGTATAAATTACAGAGCTCTTTAAACGGAGTGCCTTCAACCTGAACACATTCATCGTTAACATAACCGCGTGAATATTCGTTATAGTCGTGACCGGCGGTGATAACGAATATTTTTTTGCCCTGCGCCCTGAGTTTATAAAGCTCTTTAATGAAGCTCTTGTGGCTTTCAATTTCGCCGTTTTTGGATAAATCACCGGGGATGATGAGTATGTCGGTGTCTTTATCTTCGGCGATTTTTGAAAATACGGTTTTAACTATCGTGCTGCTTTCTTTGAGGAAATATTGTTCCCTCTTCATATATTCTTCATATGCCTTGCCCGAAGCACCGAGCGAAGGCTCGAAATAGTGAGTGTCCGTTACAAGATAGAAGCTGACAGGCTTCATGTCATCACCCCTTCAATGAATATCAATATTATTTTATCACAACCGCTAAATTTCGTCAATGAATTGTAAGGGTTGTGCCGATTGAGCCGAAAACGCACGTCAAAACGCACAAAAACGCCGAGTTGAATTTGTTAAAAACGGAGAAAAATAAAAAAATTGAAAATTTTTGCGTAATATTTTGCGATTTTCCTCATATATATGGAATGTTTTTCATTACCAAAGAAGAAAGAAGGTTTTTATACCTGCCATAATATTCCCAAACGGAACTTTATGACAGGTTTGCAATCTCAAATTACAGAATTGTAATTTGAATGTTCAGGCAAGAAATGTTAAAATCAAGGAGGAGATAATGTTTTGAGAAAAAAGATTATTTCAAAAATTGCATTAGTTTTATGTTTTACTGCTTTGGTTAATTGTGTGTCTGTTATGTTTTGCGCTTCAGCATCCGCACAAGAGCAGTTAACTGAAACACATGAAGAGGCGACAGAGAGTAGTATCCGTATTGGTATGCCGATGAATATGAAGCGGCAATTGCAAATGGAGTTTACGAAACACAAACCACTGATTTTGTTGAAGTTCCCGAAGAGCAGCCAATGCCCGAATCATCAAACACAGAGTTAATAAATATTTTGTTAGAAGAATAAATAATAGTAAATAAGTAGACTCACCAATAACAAAACGAACGGCTGCGTTTGCAGCCGTTCTCAATTTATGTCTTATAAAATTAACATCAAAGCAAATCCGCGATGTCGTAAATGAGCCTTTCGGTCTTTTCCCAGCCGAGGCAGGGGTCTGTGATTGATTTGCCGTAGACGCATTCGCCGATTTTTTGAGCGCCGTCTTCTATGTAGCTTTCAATCATGAAACCCTTAACAAGTTTTCTGACATCGCTGTCATGGTGGCAACTGTGAAGAACTTCTTTTGCAATTCTTATCTGTTCAAGATATTTCTTGCCCGAGTTTGCATGGTTTGTGTCAACAATAACTCCGGGATTTTCAAGCCCGCTTCCGGAATAAGCCTCTGCAAGGTGAACAAGGTCTTCATAATGATAGTTAGGCAGTGACTGACCGTGCTTATTGACATAGCCTCTGAGAATTGCATGTGCGCAGGGGTTGCCCTCTGAATGAACCTCCCAGCCGCGATAGATGAAGGTGTGCTTATGTTGAGCGGCGGTGATGGAGTTCATCATGACCGAAATGTCGCCGCCGGTAGGGTTTTTCATTCCTACAGGGATATCAAGTCCGCTAGCGGTGAGCCTGTGCTGCTGGTTTTCAACCGAGCGTGCGCCGATTGCAACATAGGCAAGAATATCGCTCAGATATCTGTAGTTTTCGGGATAGAGCATTTCGTCTGCGCATGAGAAGCCTGTTTCCGCAAGCGCTCTCATGTGAAGCTGTCTGATAGCAACGATTCCTTTATACATATCAGGCTTTTCGTTGGGGTTAGGCTGATGAAGCATGCCTTTATATCCGTCGCCCGTGGTTCTGGGTTTGTTTGTATAAATGCGGGGAATAATAAGAATTTTGTCGCAGACCTTTTCCTGAACGGAGCGAAGCCGCGAAATATAATCAATAACGCTGTCCTCATTGTCTGCTGAGCAAGGACCGATAACAAGAGCGAGTCTGTTGCTTTTACCCGTGAAAATATCTTTGATTTCTGCCGCTCTGATGCTGACAAGCTGTTCAAGCTCGGCTGTTAAAGGATATTGTGCTTTAACATCCTGAGGAATGGGGAGCTTTCTTTCGAAAATCATACTCATTTGTAAACACTTCTTTGCAGTAGAATTTGAAAAATATTATACTGCAGGATTTGAGAAATTTCAACCTAAATTAAATGATTTTATTATAAAAGCAAAAGCATTGATTATTTGGGCTAAATGTAATATTATTAACATGTTAAAAATAACTTTGATATATAGCGGAGGCGCTGTTATGAAAAAAATCGGAAGAGAAGTGCTTTTTATAGGAACGGGTAAGGGTAATCCGCGCAACGGAGAGGGTGCTTTTATAAGGCTTGCTGACGGTTCGGTTATGTTCGGTTATACCGAGTTTGTGGGCAGCAGTTGGGATGATGATGACGATGCAAGAATTTCTGCAATAATTTCTCGTGATGAGGGTGAAACATGGTCTGAAAAACGAGTGCTTTTTGAAAAACCGGAAACAGCCAAGAATATAATGTGTCTTTCATTTCTCAGAATGAATAACGGTGATATCGGCGCGTTTTACATAGTGAAAAATTCAGATGGAACGGACACGATAGTTTTAAGGCGTTCTGCCGATGAGGGTGAAAGCTGGAGCGAGCCTTCGGACTGTATGACATGTCTGCAGGAAAAGGACTATTATGTTATTAACAATGACAGAGTAATAAGACTTAAAAGCGGAAGAATTGTTTTTGCGGTTGCAAGGCATACCGTGATTCACGGCGACAAAGATTTTATGCCGGGTGAAGTTTGTTTCTTTATTTCCGACGATGACGGAGTAACTTGGCGTAAAACCGAGACCGAGTACAAATCGCCCTTTGCCAACGATGAAAACGGTTTTCAGGAGCCGGGGCTTTATGAGCTTGAAGACGGCCGTCTTTGGTGCTACATAAGAACGGGTCTCGGTTTTCAGTTTGAGTGTTTTTCTGCTGACTGCGGTGAAAGCTGGTCTGTTCCCGCTCCCAACTTTTTCTTTACCTCTGCCATATCCCCGATGCTTGTTAAAGATTGCGGCAACCTGACATTGGCAGTTTTTAATCCCGTTACTGAATATCGGACAAGAAACGAGGCGGAGCCGTGGGGAAGAACTCCTTATGTTCTTGCGGTCAGCAAAGACAGGGGAGTAACCTTCGATGATAAAAACATTTTTTATCTGGAGGATGATCTTTCAAACGGATATTGCTATCCCGCAATTCTTGAAGGAAAAGATTATTTTTTGGTTGCTTATTATCACAGCAACAATACAGGTGTATGTCTTAACAGCACAAAAATAGTTAAAGTAATGTTAAGTGAAATTGAATAATATAAAAATCACCATGGCGAAAATATTGCCATGGTGATTTTTTGCAAATGTTTTAAACTTCAATTAAATTATATTCCTTTGAGCCGAAACCAAGCGCCGCAGCCGCATCAATCGTGAGTGTGCCGTTGCGGCTTTCAATGCGTTCAATCAAATGCGGCTTTCCCGGGTCAGAACAGGCATAAACAAGGTCAATGCACGCCTTGTCAATCGCAATCGGGTCATCAGAAACGAGAATGCCGATATCCGCAATGCACGGGTCTTCCGCAACCGCGCAGCAGTCACAGTCAACGCTCATGTTTTTCATAACATTGACATATACCGCATTGCCCTTAAAGTATTCCACAACAGATGCTGCTGCATCAGCCATAGACTCCAGGAAGGAATCCTGATCACGATCCCAGAAATGAGCGGGGTCGCCAACACCGTGGATATATCCTTTGCCATATGAAGAAGCAACGCCGATTGAAAGCTGTTTTATCGCGCCGCCGTAGCCGCCCATCGGGTGACCCTTGAAGTGGGAAAGAACAAGCATTGAATCGTAATTTGAAATATTCTTACCGACAAAGTTTTTCTTGATTTTTTTGCCGTCGGGGATTTCGAGAACCGTGTCGGGGCCTTCGGCGTCAAGCAAATCAACGCTGAAATATTCTGTCCAGCCGTGGTCTTCCATGAGCTGTTTGTGACGTTTGGTTGTGTTTCGCTGACCTTCGTATGCCGTATTGCATTCAACAACGGTTCCGTTAACGTGGTCAATTACAGGCTTCCAGAAATCGGGTTTAAGAAAGTTCTGGTTTCCTTTTTCTCCCGAATGAACCTTAACAGCAACGTTGCCTTTAAGCTCCTTGCCGAGCATTTTATAAAGCTCAAGCACTTTTTCGGGTGTTATCTTGCGTGAAAAATAAACAGTTGCGCTCATGAAAAAGCTCCTTTATTTGTATTACTGTTCTTCAATTGAAAATGCGTTTGAATTCATTTTCATTCGGCAAATATCATAAACGCAAAGCCTCATCGCGTTACCCATGCCTATCGGGTCTCTCATATATGCGAGCATGAGAGAAGCTCGTGTCTGCGGTGCGGAAACGACATAGAGCATTGTAAGAATGCCGCTGTTTCTTGCATAGACGGCAAGTGCGGGGTCAAGATAGCCTTCGCCGGTAAGGTCAATGCTTGCATCTGTGATAACGAAGCCGTCAAAGCCCCATTCTTCTCTCAGCAGATCAACAAGAAGTGCTTTGCTGCCGCCGCACCACTGTGCACCGATTCTGTTATATGCGGACATAACACCGTAAGCATCGCCTTCCTTGACCGAAATCTCAAACGGTTCAAGATACAATTCGCGCAAAGACTGCTCGCTAAGCCAGGTATAAAGACCGTTTGACTGCCTGTTTGTTTCCTGTTCGTTTGCCGCGAAATGCTTAACTGTAACAAGCAGACCTTTGGATTGTGCACCTCTTATGACGGCGGCGCAGATTTTGCCCGAAAGAAGCGGGTCTTCCGAATAATATTCGTTGTTTCTTCCGCCCTGCGGGCTGCGGTGAAGGTTACATCCGGGTGCATACCACATATGGGTGCCGAGCTGCAAAGCTTCTTCACCGATTATTTCGCCGAATTCTTCTGCAAGCTCGTCATTCCATGTGCATGCAAGTGCTGTTGCAACAGGGAAAGCAAGACCCGATTCGGTATAAAGAAGACCGCCCGAGCCCTTGATGCAAGAAGGGCCGTCGTTATCCGAAGTGGCGGGAATTCCAAGCCTTTTGTTGCCGGTGGTTTCATATCCGCAGTCAGCAATAAGTTCAATCATTTCCGTGACCGTAAGCTGGTCAAGAAAAGCGTCCCAAAGGCTTTCGTCTTTTGCAACGTCGCTGAGAGTTATGGTGCCTTCTTTGTAATAAACACCTGTTTTGGGTCTTTCGCCTTCGGTGGTGGGTTCGGGGCGTTTATCGCTGTTTTTAACTTCAGCGGTTGCTTTGTAGTTTGTAGGGGGAGTGGGGTATGTGCCTTCTGCATCGGCGCGTGAAAGATAAGTGATGTCGCCTTCGGCAAACTCGAAAAGATTTTCAACGGTATTGCCCGAGTTACTGTCTGTTTTATAAACTGCTTTTTCTTTAACGTTATACGTGAAACTCTTTTCAAAATTTCTTACATCGTGAGCAACATGAATTTTGTATTCGCCTTTGTCAAGCACCCAGGCTTCTTCGATTACTGAATCATAGGAAGCCATATCCTCAACGCTGAAGGTGATTTCAAGAGTTTCACTTTCATTGGGCGCGAGCTCTTTTGTTTTTGCATATGCGGCAAGCTCGATTGCGCTCTTTTCGATTCCGCCTTCATAATACGGCGCAGAGAAATAAAGCTGAACAACGTCCTTGCCTGCCGTGTCACCCGTGTTGGTCACTTCAACTTTTACAGTGATATTTTCTTCGTCAGCCTTGAAGGATTTAACATTCCATTCAAAATCCGTGTATGAAAGACCGTAGCCGAAAGGATACATAACCTTTTCGGGTGCAAAGGTTTCAAAATATCTGTAGCCGACATAGATGCCCTCGCAATAGTTAACGAAATACTTGGGTATTCCTATTACACCCTTATACATGTAGTTGCCGAAGTTTTCTGAAGCAGGGTGGTCTTCGATATCGTATGAAATTGTGTCTGCCAGCTTGCCCGAGGGGTTAACTTCGCCAGCAAGCACCTGACCGACGCTGTTTGTTGCAACTTCGCCCGGCAGCCACATAATAAGAGCAGCCTTGATGCTGTCATAATCATGAAGCCAGGACATATCCATGATGTTTGATATGTTGAACACAACAATAACATCGGAGAATACAGAACAAACCTTGTCAATCATTGTTTTTTCGTCATCAGTCAGATTGAGCTGCTCAATGCTCAGGTCTTTCATTTCCGTTCCGACTCTGCCGATAACGATAATTGCTGTCTGTGAATATTCGGCAGCTTGGTTCATTTGGCTGTCGCTGATTTTTTTGATTGGCATTTCGGATTGACCGCCTCCGAAAAACTGTTCAAGAACTGTTCCGACATAGCCGATTAAGCCGCTGTCAACATTGGTGCCGGTATAGCTTGCGTATAAGTCGTAAAGCTCTTCGTTGTATTCAATACCTGCGTTTGACAATGCATCATAAAATCCGACTGCATCCGATGAACGGACAGCGCCCGAACCTGCAGCGCCCGCAAACGCAATTGAGCAGGAGGCAGCACCGAACACATTGACTTTTTTCTCTTTTAAGGGCAGAACCTCATCTTTGTTTTCAAGAAGAACAATGCCTTCGGATTCGATTCTTTGAGCGATTTCAATTGATTTTGCTTTTGTTTCGTCTGAAATCGGGCTCGCGGCAAAAGCGCTTAAAGAGGTTGATGCTGAAATGATAAATGCAAGAAATACCGCAATAATGCGATTGATGTTTCTTTTTTTTGCGTTTTTCATGACATAGCCTCCTCGGTTATATTATAAAAACATTCTAACATATCATTCTGTATTTTGCAATGTGAAAAGTAAAATGAAGTTTGATAATTGTTTTGCAAAAGAGAATAAATGCTTTGACATAGGTGTTCATCAAACACCTCACATTATTCAAACCGATGAATAAGGCATCAGCATAAAGAAATATCAAAAATATAATATAAACCAACAAAAATGAGGGTGGTTGATAAAACTACCCTCATTTTTCATTTTATAAACTATTCAGAAAAAGAACAAATCCGAACCTTTCTCCAATCGGTAAAAGGTTCGGATTTTTCTGGTTTGCATTGAGAGACCAAGTATTACACCTTGCACCCTATAGGGTGCAAATAGGGTGCAGTTTAGAAAAACAGGGTGCATTCCTAAAAATTACATATTTTTTATTTCGCACTTTCAGGTGATTTTCTTTTTAATTTTGCACACTCGGGGCAACCACTACCATTATTTCTGTTTTGTATTTTTGCTTGCCACTCATGTCCTTTGCTACAAATCCACCATACTTTTTTATTGCTGTTAGGCTTTACTTTTCTGGGTGTCAGTTCACCATTTTTATGATAATTCCACTCGTTTGACAATGTTGCGTTAATTGTTTGCAAGTCATTTTCACCATCAATAACATATATTCCCGCACAATACGGACATCCATTGCCATAATTTCTATTTACTATTGTCGCTTGCCATTCGTGACCATTACTACACTTCCACCAAACTTTCTTTTTACTATTCACCGTAACAAATTCAGGTTTTAATTTGCCATTCTTTTCATAATTCCATTCAGCAGCTATAGCTGTATTGATAGACAATAGTGAATTTTTCTTTTCTATAAACTCACGTAAACCTTCTATATCGATAGAGTCCCGTTCAAGATTTACATCTATATTTATTCCTAAAATCACATAGAACAACTCTTTCAATGTAGAAGACAAATCTTTTAGTCCACCATCTACAATATAATCTATTGAAGAATCATTAAGGGTTGGCAAACCTTCTCTAATTCTATATAACGTTATGCCATCTTCTAAGCACCTTTGATTTTTGATACAATCTTCCTTGCCTCTTTCTTTATGCCAAAAATATCCATCGTATTCAATAGCGATTTTTTTAGTTGGAATATAGACATCTAATTCATACCCATATTCTTTGCACAGGTGTATCGTTTTCACTCCATACTTTTCAAGATAAAATATAATGGCATATTCAGGAAACGAGGTCCTTCTTTCACTTTGACAAATTGGACATCCAGTTCCATAATTTCTATCTCTTATTGTAGCCATCCACTCATGTTCTTTCTTACATTTCCACCACACTTTTTTATTGCTATTTGATACAACTTTTGTAGGCGTTAATTCATCATTCTTTTCATAATTCCATTCAGAAGCTAAAATCGGGTTGATTGTTTGTAAATCATTATAACCTTGTAAAACCATTCTATTTGAGCAATATGGACATCCGCGTCCAATAGTTCTATTTGATATCGTCGCTTGATATTCGTGCCCCTTACCACATTTCCACCATACTTTTTTGTCACTATAACAGGACAAATCTATTGGTGTTAGTCCATCGTTTTTTTCAAAATCCCATTCTCTTGCTAAATCTGGATTAACAGTTTGCAAATCGGTTTCGCCTTTAACAACGCGCCTTCCAGAACAATACGGACACCCATTGCCATTATTTCTATCTTTGATTGATGCTTGCCACTCGTGTCTTTTGCTACATATCCACCATACTTTTTTATGGCTATTTGGCAACACATCCATAGGTGTTAGTTCACCATTTTTCTCAAAATTCCACTCTTCTGATAATTTAGGATTAAGAGTGTGTAAATCATTTTCGCCTTTAATTGCATAACATCCAGAACAATATGGACATCCTCTTCCAATGTTTCTGTGAGCAAATGTTGCTTGCCACTCATGTCCTTTATTGCATTTCCACCATACTTTTTTATGACTTCCAACAGTTAATTGTGTTGGAGAAATATCTGTGTTCTTCTCCCAATTCCATTCAGCCATAAGGCGAGCATCATCGCTCACATATCTTTTCTCTTTCTTTTCAGCCACAATGCCCACATCCTTTAATGGTTTTTCTTCTGCATTAATTATATCATCCGCTAAATCTTTTTTCAACAAAAGAAAACGCTAAAAATACAAAACCACTTACCGCGACAAACACAGCAAGTGGCTTGATATCCGATGTTGGCACTGACCTGAGGGCATTTTAAGGTGGAACAGTACCGGCTGTTGCAGTACTGCACCAGAGTTCAGCTTTGCGCCTAGCTCCTCTTCCTCAGATGAAACACTCTGCAATCAGCAATGAGCAAAAACTCATCATCAATATAATAATCTGTTTTTCTAAAAGTGTCAATAGAAATCTAACTTACACATCAATCATCAAGAAAAACAAGTCTGAAACTTTTCTTTTTCTATTGATGCCCCAAACCTTTATGTTTCAAGCGATATGGGAAATAAAAAATGCACCCCTATTTCATTACTTTCGTATTAGAATAGGAGTGTTGATTTGGCAAAGATAGACGGTTTTGATACAGTTTTTGCGTTTTCCGAGAGACATATTAATTGGATTGACTGCATCATTATCCTGAAAAATGAAGCAGGTTGCTTTTAAACTCAAACAAACTCTTTAATTGTTTTCAGGTATTCTTCGATTTTCTTTCCGTCATTATATCCAAGCTGATAAAGTTTTTCCATGCCTTCTTTTTCTCGTGTAATGGTATCTATTCCAAAGCATTCCTCGGGATAAATTACAAGCGCTTTGCCTTGCTTTTCAAGCTCAAATATTTCTTCAATGCCGTTATTATATGAATTGTGCATTGTTAAAATGCTGTCCTTTACTTTCGGATATTTGTGGAGAAGAATATTAACAAGCCATTCGGGCATAGGGTTTTTTCTGTAATCTTTCGGAAGTGTTATGCAGATAATCAGTTTATCGCAACCGTCTGCGAATGCTTTTTTATAAGGTATGGGGTCTGACAATCCTCCGTCAAAGAATTTGTTCCCCTTAAAATTAATCGGTTTTCGGCAAGCTACAGGCATTGCACAGCAAGCTTTTAAAAGAGTATAATCGTCCTTTGATAAATCATCTTTGGTGAAATATCTCGGAGTACAGGTTAAAGCCTCTGTTGAAACTGCATTATAGCTGATTGTTGAGTTTTTTATTGCTTCATAATCAAGAGGGTCTTTACCCGTGCTGTTGCTTATCCCTGAATAAAGATAATTAAGATTAATCAGCATTCCGTGCCTGAAATACGAGCCAACTCCCATATATTCCTTTTCAAAAGAATATTCCTGATAAAACTTTTTGGTTCTGCCTCTTTGGCCGGCAATATAATTAATAAGATTTGCACTTCCCGAAGAAACGCCGAGGCAATAATCTATCTTGATGTTATTATCTAAAAGATAATCGTAAATTCCGCTTGTGTAAATTCCTCTGAGGCCTCCGCCTATATCAATAATTCCTACCATATTACATTCCAGCCTTTATTGTAAGTTATAAAAAAATCCGAAACTTAACTTTATCAATCAAGTTCGGATTTTTACTGTATGGTGCGGATGACGGGACTTGAACCCACACAGTATTGCTACCACTAGAACCTGAATCTAGCGCGTCTGCCAATTCCGCCACATCCGCTTATTCAATTGCCCCTTAAATTTTACACGGCAGGGGAATCCGAGGCGGAGCATTTTGCTTATTCCGCAGACCTGATAATTTTTGCACGGCTCAGGCGAACCTTGACGGAGCTTACTTTTCGGTTGAAAACTTACTTTTCAGCTTGTTCCGATTAGTAAAAAGAGGATTCCTTGCGGAATCCTCCTGGTGCGAGAGACGGGACTTGAACCCGTACGGGATTACCACACGCCCCTCAAACGTGCGCGTCTGCCTATTCCGCCACTCTCGCGTATCTTTTGTTCGCTCGGAACGTTGCCTATTATAGCAAAGCGAAAACACATTGTCAAGCCTTTTTTGAAAAAAATTTTAAAAAAGTTCATTGTTCTGTAATTGAATTATAATGCCGTATGTATCAGCCTTTATTGCATCGGTATTTCTTGTTCGTCGTTTTGTTTTTTGCTATAACGCAGCTTTTCTCTTGACCTTTATCGTTTTTTATTCTATAATTTTTGTGAAATATTTTCCTGAACGAAGGAGAGTCGCAATGAAATACGAAAACAACTGGGAATCCCTTAACAAAAGAGAAGTTCCTTCATGGTTTGAAGACGCAAAATTCGGAATTTTTATTCACTGGGGTCTTTACAGCGTGCCCGCCTATGCGCCGAAGGGCAAATATGCCGAGTGGTACGGATATCACTGCGATGAGATAGTTGAAAGAAGTGCAAATGACAGGGAGTACTATGACTATCATCAGAAAACATACGGCCCCAATTTTAAATATAACGATTTTGTTGACAAATTCAAGGCGGAAAACTTTGATGCTGAGCAGTGGGTTAAGCTTTTTGAAGATGCGGGCGCGAAATATATGAACCTTGTTTCAAAGCATCACGACGGTTTCTGCCTTTTCAAAACAAAGCATGCATGGAACTGGAACAGCGTTGATGTCGGCCCTCACAGAGACTTCTGCCGCGAGCTTAAGGATGCTTGCGACAAGAGCGACGTAAGATTCGGCGTTTATCATTCTGTTTACGAATGGTTCCATCCTCTCTATCTTAAAGACCCTGAGGAATATGCGGTTAAGCACCTTATTCCCATGCTTAAGGAGCTTATAGAGGAATATCAGCCTGCAACTCTTTTCACCGACGGCGAATGGGAGCATCCCAGCTCTGTCTGGCACAGCACGGACTTTTTGCAGTGGCTTTATAACGAATCAAGCGTAAAGGACTATATTGTTCCCAATGACCGTTGGGGTAGTGAGACCCGCGGCAGACTGGGTGGCAATCTGACCACGGAATACGGCTTCGTAGGCTCTGCTGACGGCTGCGAGGAGGTTATAGACAGAGTTTCCGAGGAGTGCAGAGGCATCGGTGCTTCCTTCGGCTGGAACAGATTTGAAACGGTTGACGATTATCTTTCGGAAGAAGCGCTTATTAAGATGCTTGTTGACCTTGTTTCAAAGGGCAGCAACTTCCTGCTCAATGTCGGCCCCACAGACGACGGAAGAATCCCGGTTATTATGGAAGAAAGGCTCCGTCAGCTCGGCAAGTGGCTCAAGGTCAATGGCGAGGGTATATATTGCAGCAGAAAATATTGTGAAAGCAGTGACGATAGTATTAAATATACTAAAAACAAGAACGGAAAAACTGTTTATGCTTTTCTTCACAAATATCCCATGGGCAAGGTTGTTTTTAACGACATTGATTACCGTGAAAGCATAAAGGTTCAACTTCTCGGCTGCGAAAAAGCACTTGAGGCTCAGAACGAAAACGGCAAGCTTGCCGTTGACTTCGGATTTATAAATCCCGAAGAAATTGATTCAAAATATGTTTATACCTTAAAAGCTGAATAAAAATTAAGGCACCTGCAGGATTTATTTCTGCGGGTGCTCTTGATTTATATA
>JAZLCS010000188.1:0-4452 GCA_045614385.1 Acutalibacteraceae bacterium
CTATTAAAACATCAAAAGCCGACGGTGACGGATATTGTTGCCGACCATAGGGATATTTATGCTCGGTTTACCGTCGTCTTTTCGTCGTCGAAAGTAAGTTTTGAGTATATTTTAGTTAGTGTGAAAACAAAAGAAAAAAGCCACAAGAACCTTAGTTCTTATGGCTTCTGGCGGAGAGCAAGGGATTCGAACCCTCGAACAGGTTATAGCCCGTTACACGATTTCCAATAGCTCTTTAAAGTGCTAAAGTTCGTTGGTATACATAGGATTTTGCACCCTGATATTTTAGTTGCGACGGCAGAAAATGATATTTTTACTATACTTGTTTCGTGTATTTATGTCACCGCAGTCGTCGTCTTTCGGTCGTCAAAAGTCGTCTACCATTGTGAAAATATCTCTCCCATGAAACATATATTCAATGAAATGTATTCAAACAACTATCCAAGGCGGGATGTAGGCGGCAAAAAGGCGGGAGAAATTGCTCGATTTTGATGCAGATCAACAGTTCAAGCGGGAAGGCGGGAGATTTTCAATTTGTCGTGAGTTTTTGAGTAGTTAAAAAATCAACACGAACTCAAAAGTTCCCGCCTGTGCCGCCCTGCCACCTAAAAAAATACCCTTAACGACTTTTCAGCCGCTAAGGGTATTTAAACTAATAATGATTAATTAAATTTGGTTGAGAAATCAATTCCCAGCCAACCGAAAATAAGATTGAATATTTTAGAGAATATCCAATTCATAAATTCATCGATTGAAACGTATCTGCCACTTCCGCCAACATATTTCGTTTCAACATCTCTGTGACCGCAGGTTTCACAATCACGGTATCTTGAGGAATAGTTTGTTTTACTTGATTTCCATTCGCTCCACTCACCATAACTGTGACCTGTTTTGGAGATTGTTTCACCTGCCTGCATCAATGTGCCGCAGGTTGAACAGTATGTATTGCCTGTATGACCGTTACGTGTGCAGGTTGCATCGCAAGCACCAACAAGAACACCTTTACATTCATGTTCTTCCGCTTCCCAAGTTGCAACAAAAGTAAGATTTGATTCTGTTACAGTTTCAGGGATTTCAGGACTCCAGCCGGTAAATATGCATCCTTCTTTTTCAGGGTCGTCGGGAATAACGGTTTCGCTGTTCGGAACACAGGAATAAGCAAGAACTGTTTCTCCGTCAACAACCCAATTAACCGTGCACAATTCAACAATAAGCTCATCACAAGTGTCGCAGTAATTGTTTTCATCCGTATCAATATGATTATCATTTATTGAGCATAAATGAACGGGAACGAAGATATATGTGCTGAAATGGTCTGCATCAAACGAAATTACACCGTTTTCATAATCTGAACTGCATTCAACACGGTCACCATTTTCATCAACCCTGTAAACGTTCATATCGAATACATTTCCGTAATGCTCATCAACAGGCATTGAAATATTGATGTCGCTTTCAGGCTGATATTTATTTCCTTCGTCATCAACAAGATTGAAATCGTGGGTCACATATTCTGTGTATCCTCTTTCGTTTGCTTCACCTTCAACAAACGAATACTCAAGCATTCTTTCTTCTGACTGTCCGCAGTTTTCACATTCAAGTGTTTCATATGTTGCTTCATCACCGGCAACAGATACAATAACTTTCCAACTGTGTTCACCATAAGCTGAAACAGTTTCAGAATATGACTTATCACAAATCGAGCAAGTATATTTTACTTCTCCGTCTTCAAGGCAAGTAACCGCTTTGATAATTTCAGCTGAATATTTATGTTCATGGTCACCGAAAACTGCTGTAAACTCTATGCTGACTGCGGGCATTGTCACAGGAACATTTCCATTCCATCTTCTGAATGCACAACCAAGTCTGTCGGATTCAACCTCAGGAACATTTATAACGTCTCCGGGAGTATATGATTCTTTGATTGTTTCACCATCGATATTCCAGATTACAACATATTTCTGAGTTGCAAACGTAGCATTGAACTCAGCATATCCGTCATAAATCGGATCGAGTGACAAATCCCAACCGCTGAACTCATACTCGCCCTCAAAATCAGTTTCAGGCATTGATACAGATTCACCGTCAACAACTGTTTTTATCGCATAGATTACATCATTAATCTTAAAGACTGCAGTTGCTCTGTCATGAGGGACAGTTATGTACGGTGAAGTGAAAACACATTCATAGTTTTCAGCGCCGTCAATAATAATTCCCGCATCTGTTGTGTTGGTCGGATAAACACCCGCTGACGAAATATCTTCATCCGCAGACACCTCAAAACTGAAGTCAACAACAAACTTTTCACCGTTATCAATTGGATGAATATTTTCAATAACGATCAAAGTTGTTCCATCTTCATTTCGTGTAATATTAATATCCTGATTTCTCACGCCGTAATTTTCAATAACATTCACTCTTAAAGCTTTTTCCTGCTGAGATGTAAGCGTAAAATATTTTGAAACGGTATCAATAATGGTTATGTTATCAAAAATAGCAGTTCTTGTGATATTTTCAATTATGATTTCCTCAAATATACCGCTCAAAGCGTTGGTGTTTGTAACGTTGAGATAATAAGCAGAACTTTGCTGTGCATAAGAACCTGTAACATTTGTCGCATCAATATAGTTTGATGAAACATAATTGAGGAATCTGTTTACATTTGAATTTGACGAGTCATTCTGACTCATAACACCGATGCTGTAAACCGATGCACCGTATGTATTCTTCAGCTCATTTGCATGAAGAATAGCGGCATTTGCAACATCCTTACTGTAGCCATTTGAATAGGTAGGAGTACCGTCAGTCATAAAGATAACGATTCTTTCTTTGCCGTCATTGTCCATATTATTTGCAAAGATATTATTTGCCATCGAAAGACCGAAATCGGCAGCTGTTGCTCCCTTTGCATCAATATTATTGATTGCTTTTGTAATATCAGAATTAAGAGCACCCGAAACATTAACGTTCATCATTGCATCAGCATAATCAGCAGATGTTGCCTTATTCATCTGAATGGGATTGCCACCCGTTGTCAAAATTTCCGTGTTCAAATATGCAGGGTAATCTGAACCGTTAGCCTTGTTACCCATACCGAAGCCGACAATAGCAATTCTGTGATCAACACCGTTTGCTGATGCATCATCATAAACAAGATTAACAACCGACGTTACCGAATTGATAAGAGCTTGTTTTTGGTAGTGCTTCCGCCGAGCTTTTCATCCATACTACCTGACTGGTCAACAACAAGAACAATATCAAGGGGAATTTTCTTGCTTGTGGTTGAAATAATCGTTTCAGCATCAGATGCGGCATAAAGATTGATTGTTGCAACGCCTGAATTTGCGTTGTATGTTGCGGATTTACCGTGTTCAATACCGCTGAGGCTGTCAACGTCAATCACATCATAAATAGCCTCAACAGTAATATCGGTATCATTAAGAGTATAATTGCTCCATCTGCCCTCAAATCTGTCTTTATGGGGCACGTGAGGTTCTTCAACGCTTGTTGCGCCTTTGACATACTCAACAACAGCAACTGTTTTTCCGTCTGCAACAAAAGTAACATTGAACGTTGTTCTGTTGACAATTGAAATCAGCTTATCTTCGGTGTAACCGCAGTTTTTACAGCTTCTCTGTTCAAGACCTTCGGATTCTTCCGTTGCTTCCTCGGTAACTTTCCAATCGTTAAATGTATGACCTGTTGCGGGATTACCGTCTGTTTTGGAAACACCGCTGCAGTTTGAACAGATATTTATTGTGCATCCGTCCTGAATACAAGTCTGCTGAATAACAATCGAAGGCTCATAGTTATGACCGATTGCCTCAGTTTCGTTTGAAATTGATGAATAACCGCAGACAGAGCAGGAATAGATTGTGAATCCACCGCTTGTGCAGGTTGCTTCAACAACTGCAGAATTGAGCTTATGACCTTTAGCGGCAACAATATCAGTATCGTAAACATCGTGGCAGTTATGACATTCGTGTCTTGTGTAACCGTCATTATCGCAGGTTGCATCAACAACCGTCTCTGTATAATTATGTCCGATACTTTCTGTTTCGGTGTCAATATATGTATCACCGCAAGCAAGGCATTCGTGGACTGTATAACCGCCCTCTGTGCAGGTAGGCGCAACAACGGTTGATTTATAATTATGACCCGTCGCAGGTATCTCATCACCCCTGTATGCCATACCACAATCAGAACAGATATAGAATGTGTAGCCCGATGTTGTGCAGGTAGCACTCACCGTTATCGGCTCATAGTTATGACCCTTTGCAGGGATTTCGTTTGTAACATATTCATCACCGCAGGTTGAACACTTGTGAGAAGTATAACCGACACCTGTGCAGGTTGATGAAACTTCGGTATCAACATAGCTGTGACCGTAAGCGGAATTTTCGCCGTCAATATATGACGCAACACATCTTGTACACCTATGAACAGTATATC
>JAZLCS010000189.1:0-33006 GCA_045614385.1 Acutalibacteraceae bacterium
ACAAACCCGCAAGCAAACAAATCGAACGGACAGCTCAGAAACTGTTTGCCGGAAATGAAACTCCGCTGTTTGCCGTATGCGGCGACCTTGCAATCAACAGCGATTACGGCGAAGGCGCGGTCTATGTTTGCGAAAACCGGATAGTTGCGATAAGCGACAGCTTTGACGGCGGATTTCTGAGCCTTGATTTTGCAAACATCGCCGAGATTTCCGTCAAGCGAATGTACGGCAATGCGGTGCTGAAAGCAAAAACAACCGGCGGCTCTTCAATCGACCTGATGCGTTTCACCTTTGCTGTTGCCGATGTGTGCGATGCCGTTGCGGATTTCATCACAAAGGTCAACGAAGGCGAAAGCATTGAAGACAGACTTGCAGCAGCAGAGGTGACCTTCAAAAACCTGCGCTCCTTCTGCCCGAAATGCGGCAGAAAGCTGCCGCATCCGAATGCTGACTGCCTTAACTGCAAAGGCAAAAAGAAGATGGCTTCTACCCTGCTCAAATATATAAAGCCTCATTCCGGCAAACTCATCTTCTGTATATTTCTCTCTGTCATAACAACAGCCGCAGCCCTTGTTCCTCCCTATGTAACAAGCATGATGGTTGATAATGTTATACCTAACGGCGATAAGAAAATGCTTGTTTATGTCATTCTCTTTCTGCTCGGAATTTATTTTCTGCAATATGCAGTCGGTGCTTGGCGCTCCTATATTCTCAGAATTGCAGGCGACGGAATAATCGCCGACCTCAAGAAAGAGATTTATGCAAAAGCGCAGTATCTGCCGATGAAATTCTATGATAAAACCTCAACGGGTTCTGTTATTAACCGCGTTAATTCTGACACAACCGTGCTTCAGCAGTTCATGCTCAGAATAACTCAGGAAGCGGTTGTTCAGCTGTTTATGATGGTCGGCATAATCATTATCATGATGGGGATGAACTGGAAACTAACCTTACTTTCACTCACTCCTGTTCCTGTTGTTGTTATTTGCAGCCGCTATTTCGGCAAAAAAATCGGCCCTCTTTATCGCCGTATATGGCGCAGAGGAGTTGCAATTTCAAGCATACTTGCAGATTCAATTCCGGCAATCAGGATTGTTAAATCTTTCTCAAGCGAAGAAAAAGCAATCAAAAAATTCTCAAACAATGTTGATGACTGGCTTTATGAAGATAAAAAGGTTGCCAAAATCGCCGCTGTTTTCCCCGCTGCAATAACATTCCTCATCACCTGCGGCTCGGTAATTATTTGGTTTGTTGGCGGAAACATGGTTATCAACACACCCGAAAAACTCTCTCTCGGTGTTCTTGTTTCTTTCATTTCATACACAAGCATGTTCTACAACCCCGTCAACTTTTTCGCAAATCTCAGCGACTCTTATCAGAACGCTCTTGCATCAACCGAAAAAGTTATGGACATCATAAATGCCGAACCCGAACACGATTTCGGCAAAAACGAAACTCTTGACGTTATGAGGGGCAAAATCGAGTTCAAAAACGTCAATTTCTCGTTTGACCGTTCCAAAAAGGTTCTCAACGATATCAATTTTGTTATTGAACCGGGCGACGTTGTCGGTATAGTAGGAACAACGGGTTCAGGCAAATCAACGCTCATAAATCTGCTTATGCGCTTTTATGATGACTACGAGGGCGAAATTCTCGTTGACGATGTCAATATTAAAAATATTGATATGGCATATTACCGCTCTCAGATAGGCTATGTTCAGCAGGAGCCGATGATGTTCCGCGACACAATTTTCAATAACATTGCCTATTCTCTGCCCAACGCTCACCCCGAGCAGGTGCTCAACGCGGCAGACATCGCAAACGCACACGGCTTCATCTCACGCCTGCCCGATGCATATGACACGATGCTCGGCGAAAGAGGTGTCGGTCTTTCCGGCGGCGAAAAGCAGAGACTTTCAATTGCCAGAGCCGTTCTCAAAAATCCCGGTGTGCTTATTTTTGACGAAGCCACCTCTGCCGTTGACTCCGAAACGGAAAAGCTGATTCAGGACGCAATCAACCGCCTGATAAGAGGCAGAACAACGCTCATGATTGCCCACCGCCTTTCAACTCTTCGCAAAGCAAACAAAATTATTGTTGTTGACAAGGGCAACATTATTGAATTCGGTTCTCCCGACGAGCTCATGGCTCTTAAAGGCAAATACTATAAGCTCATTCAGATTCAGTCCATGAGTGAGCAGGTTGCTGCAGAAAAAGCAGCGGAAAACTTTGAATAAGGAGGGTTTGATATGGCAAGAAATTTCATTGACGGAACAGAAATCCGTATAACTGTTAAAGATAAAATATTCTGCGATGTTGAATTCTTCACCGGCGAAAAGCTTTATAATCTTGAGCCGCGCAGGCTTTTCCCCGTCAGCGGTCTTTCGGAATATATAACATTCCTTGACGAAAACGGCGAGGAGCAGTTCATCATCAGAAAGCTTGATAATATGGAACCCGAGCAAAAAGAGCTTCTTCTCGGCTGCCTTGAGGAATATTACAGAATCCCAAAAATCACAAGACTTATCAGCCGCTCCGAAAAACATAAGATATGGATGTGGAATGTTGAAACCGACAGAGGTGTTTACACCTTTGAGATTATTAACCATATTCAGTCCATGAAAATGTTTTACGATAAACGCATACTTATCAAAGACGGCAACGATAACCGCTATGAAATTCCGAATATATATGCGCTTGACAAACGCAGTCAGAAGCTCATTTTACCCGATATGTAATACAGAAAGGAAATAATAATCATGAAACTTATTCTTGCAATAGTAAATAACGACGACAGCGCCGTTGTTTCCGCAACGCTCACCAAAGAAAACTACAGCGTCACAAAGCTTTCAACAACCGGCGGATTTCTTATGATAGGCAACACAACTCTTCTCATCGGAGCAGAAGATGATAAAGTTGCGAGGGCAAAAGAAATTATTCATCAATATTCACAGACGAGAAGCAAAGTTGCAATGACAACCGATTCGCTCGGCAGAGGTTTACAGAAAAATTCTCTCGAGGAAGAAGTTAAGGTCGGCGGCGCAACAGTGTTTGTGCTCGACGTTGAAAGCATGGATAAATATTAATATCAAGGGACAGCCTCAAAAACGAGGCTGTCCCTTTAATAATTCTCTGCCTTGATTTCAAAATAAGCTCTCGGATGCGTGCATACGGGACAAACAGCGGGAGCTTCTTTGCCGACATGAAGATGACCGCAGTTTCTGCAAAGCCAGACGGTTTCTCCGTTTCTTAAAAAAACAAGACCCTTTTCAAGATTCCCGCTGAGAGTTCTGAAACGTTTTTCATGCTCCTTTTCAATTGCCCCAACCATTTTAAACAGCGCCGCAATCTGAGCAAAGCCTTCTTCATTTGCAACGCGTTCAAATTCTTTATACATTTCGGTCCATTCGTAGTTTTCGCCCGCAGCGGCATCCGCAAGATTCTCTGCCGTTGACGGAATCGAATTATCATGAAGCTGCTTGAACCAGATTTCCGCATGCTCCTTTTCGTTGTCGGCTGTTTCGTTAAAAATAGCAGCAATCTGTTCATAGCCGTCTTTTTTTGCCTTTGCGGCATAATATGTGTATTTGTTTCTTGCCTGCGATTCGCCCGCAAAAGCCGCCATAAGATTCGCTTCTGTTCTGCTTCCTTTAAATTCCATAAAAAACACCTCCCGTTACTTTTAGGCTTTGTAGCGGAAGGTAAAATATTCATATGAATTTTTCGATGTTTTCTTTTATAAAGCTTCCTGTCTTATTGCCGAGAACAGCTTCGTTTATTAATTCGGCAAACTCTTTGTCAAACGCCTCGATTTCTTCGGGAATAACCGAAACTTCCTCATTGTCGGAATCAAACGCTTTATATTCAAACTCAAAAATCTCAACCGCTCTGCCCTCAAAAAGTCTTTTTACGGCATTTACGGCTTCATCTGTAAGCGGCTTTCCGTTGGTTCTGAAAAAATTGCTCAGCTTTTCCGCGCCGTCTTCAACAACAAACGATAAAGCATACACTTCTCTTTGCTCCTGCGTAAGCGTTTCAAACTCTGCAGCCATATCCTGCGCATCGGAAACTCGCTTCTGAAGATTGAGCGCAACCCCCTTAAAAAGACGCCCGGGCTGTGCGTTTTTTGCAAGAGATGGAGTAAGAATCGCAAATTCGTTGCGAAGCTCGTTTTCTTCTTTAAGCTTTTTAATCAGATTTTCATTTGCCTTTGACCTTCTTGAGCTTGCCTGACCCGCTTTAACACAAACAAACAGCGTCAAAACCACCATTGCAAGCAAAATAACAATCAGATAAGGTCTTTCAAAAAAATACTGCAGCATATCATCATTCCTCTATCAGCAATTTATAAATATCGCCTTTTTTAAATCCGCTTTCTTTGGCCGCGATTTTTGCCGCCTGAGTTTTGCTCTCTCCGTCTTGAACTAACCCCTTTGCATATTCAACCGCCTGCTCGAGAGTCATCGCTTCATCCTGCTTGGGTTCAGCACCTTTGACGATGAGAACAATCTCACCCTTTAAATCCTCTTTGGAATATTTCTCCGCCGCTGCAAGGAGATTTGTTTTTATAACCTGCTCATGAATTTTGGTAAGCTCTCTGACTATTGCAATCTCTCTGTCACCAAGTGCGGCGGCAAGATCGGCGAGAGTTTGCGGTAATTTATGAGGTGCTTCATAAAATATCATCGTTCTTGTTTCGCCGATAAGCCATGAAATATGTTCTCGCCTTGCTGCCTTTTCAACAGGCAAAAAGCCTTCAAACGTAAATCTCTTTGACGGCATACCTGAAACAGCAAGAGCCGTGGCAAAAGCGCAGGGGCCGGGAACCGCCTCAACTTTTATTCCTTTTTCTATGCAAAGCTTCACCAGATCCTCACCCGGGTCGGATATGGCAGGCATGCCGGCGTCGGTAACAATTGCACAGCTTTCGCCCGCGAGCAGCCTTTCGGCAATAACGGGACCTCTCTCAAAACGGTTATGCTCAAAATAGCTGACCATCGGCTTTTTTATTCCAAAATGATTGAGAAGCTTTAAGGATACTCTGGTATCCTCTGCCGCAATGAAATCGCATTTTTCAAGAGTATCCAGTGCTCTGGGTGAAATATCGCCGAGATTGCCTATCGGAGTTCCGACAACATAAAGAGTTCCGCTCATCCGTTATCACCCCTGTTTTCCAAAAGATAGTCGCCGTATATTTTTTTCATTTCATCGGAATATCCGCCGTCTGCCGAGTGAACGAACAGCTCGGGTTCAACTGTTATTCCAGCTTTGCCGCCTCTTCTGCCCTCAATCAACACAAGCCATGGAGATTTACCCGGGCATTTTGAAACGAACTTTATTCTTTTCGGCTCAATACCTGCCGAATGCATTTCGCAGATTAATTCAGCCGTTCTTTCGGGTCGGATACACATGCAGAGTTTGCCGCCGAAATTCAGAAGCTTCTTTGCGGTTAAGCATATATCCGAAAGAGAGCACATTGTTTCGTGCCTTGCAATTTTATCAGCTCCGCTCCTGCTTTCAATGCCTGCTCCGTTCGCTTTATAAGGCGGATTCATGGTCACAACATCAAAAAAGCCGAACGGCACAACACCTTTAAGCTCCTTTAAATCGGCATTAACGGCAGTCAGCCTTTCAGAAAGGGAATTATATTCAATTGCGGCATTAATCTGTTCAACGCCGAGAGACTGTATCTCAACGGCGGTTATCTTGCCCGTTTCTTTTTTGCACCACAGAAGCGGAATTATTCCGCAGCCTGAGCCGAGGTCACAGCATACCGCTCTTTTTGACGGTGCAGCAAAATCGGCAAGCAAAACGGCATCCGTACCGAAAGCGTGAGAATCCGAAACAAAAGCGGTCACGCCCGAGCCGAGATACTCCTTTCTGAATTCACTCATAATATACACCTTTTCAAAAATTATATTGATATTATATCATCGTGAAATAAAAATGTAAAGCTATCCGCATCAAGCCTTGTTCTTATGCAACGAAATAATAAATATTGTTGAAATTATCATAATAAATCCGATTATATCTGCAAAAGAAAAATCCGTGCCGAGCCAAACAGCCGAAATAACGGTTGCCGAAACGGGTTCTATGCTTGAAATTATGCTTGCCTTGGTTGCGCCGATAAGATGAATGCCTTCAAGATAAAAACTGTAAGCAACAACTGTTCCTAAAATAATAATCCCTGCAAGCGCGGCAATCAGAGAAAAGGTTATTTCGGGCATGCTCTCCCACGGTCTGAAAACCGGCATAAGCACAATGCCGCCTATGAGCATCCCCCAACCGAGAACCGTCGGAGTATCCGCAATTTTTAACAACGGCACGGGTATGAGCGAATAGCAGGCAAGAAATACACCTGCAACTATTCCCCAGAAAAGAGCCGCAGGCGACACCGAAAGGCCGCTGACCTTACCGCCCGTTGCAATAACAAAAGTGCCGCCGACAGCAAGAATTATTGCGATAATCTCAGCTGCCATCGGCAATTTTTTGCTTTTAAAGCAGGTAAAAACCAGTATCATTACGGGCGACAGATATTGCAAAACGGTCGCCGTACCCGCATCTGAAAGCTCTATCGCCGTGAAATACGAATACTGACACATTATTAACCCGAAAAGAGTGAATGCACCCATACGGATAAAATTGCTTTTGCCGTGCCACACATTAAAAATTTTACCTTTATGTTTTACCGCACTTACACAAAGCAGAATGATTCCGGTTGAAAGCATTCTTATCGGTACAAGCCAACTCGAATTGACATTATGATATGTAAAAAGATACTGACCGCAGGAGCCGGACAAACCCCAGAAAATTCCGCCCATCAGAGAAAATATAACTCCTGCAGCATTTTTTGAATTTTGCATAGATTTCACTTCCTTGGACTTTAGAATGATATCATATACAACAGGCATAAGTCAATTAATAAATGCCTATAATTTATTTGGCATTTATGTTTTGTCGAAAACATAAAAATCGAGAAAAATCAAGAAAAGAAGAGCAAATCAAAGATATTCTGCGATTATAAGCCGCATTTCTTTAAATTTGACCTTTTTTGACTTTTGACCTTTTGACCTTTCCTGACTATAATAAAACCAAGGTCAAAGAAAGTCAAAGTCAAATTTTGAATACAGTGAGATGATATTATGAGTTTGAGCAATCAGATAGCGCGAATGCTTATGGAAATGCTGGAAAATGACGGCACAACCGAAATTCAGAGAAATGAGCTGGCGCAGACCCTCGGCTGCGTGCCGAGCCAGATAAATTATGTTATATCTTCCCGCTTCACACCCGAGCAGGGATACATCGTTGAAAGCAGGCGCGGCGGCGGCGGATATATCAAAATTACCCGAGTCAAGCTTGACCGCCCTTCGCTGATAATGCATACCGTGAATCACGTCGGTGATTCAATTGATTTCGCCACCTGCAGGGCAAACATCATGAACCTGCACCACAGCGGCGCAATCAACACCCCGTGTGCAAAGCTTCTGCTTGCGGCAACGGGCGAAAACTCACTCAGGTCTCTGCCTGCACCCGTAAAAGACAGGGTGAGAGCATCAATACTCAAACAAATGCTTATTACGATAGATTCAGGAAAGGATGATTGATTATGTTATGTCAGAACTGCGGAAAGAATGAAGCAACAACCCACATCAAACAAATTATTAACGGCGACATGGCGGAAAGCCATCTTTGCTCGGACTGTGCCGCACATCTCGGCTATTCGGATATGTTTTCAGGCTTCGGTCTGAATCTTTCCGAGCTTTTCGGCGGATTTCTCGGCGATATGATGCCGTCGCTTTCTTCGGGCAAATCACAGAGATGCCCTAAATGCGGAACTTCGTTTGATGAAATTGTGCGCGACGGAAGAGTGGGCTGCGCAGACTGCTACAGAACGTTTTATGACCGCCTGCTCCCCTCAATTCAGAGAATCCACGGAAAAATCAAGCACAGCGGCAAGGTCAGCACCGCAACGCCTGCAGAACCGAAGATTGAAACAACAGAAGAGAAAATTGAAATGCTGAAGGCCGCCATGAACGAAGCGGTTGCTAAACAGGATTTTGAAAATGCGGCAAAAATCAGAGATGAAATCAAGGTTCTCGAAGGAGGCGAAGCAAAATGAAGAAATGGTACTTTGAAAAAGGCGATCAGGGAGATATCGTTATCAGCACAAGAATCCGTCTTGCCAGAAATCTTGACGATTTCCCGTTTCCCGCAAAGCTTGATATCGCAGGAAAGAACAAGGTCAATGAGCTGATTAAAGGTATACTTTTTGAAAATGACAGAAAAGATTTCAGCTATATTGAAATGAAAGATTTGTCAAGGCTTCAGGCCGTTTCTCTTGCGGAACGTCATCTTATCAGTCCCGAATTCGCCTCAAAAAAAGACGGCAGCGCGCTTGTTCTTTCTTCCGATGAAAGCGTAAGCATCATGCTTTGCGAAGAGGACCATATCAGGCTGCAGGTTATGAAATCGGGTCTTGCTCTTGAAGAAGCCTTTGATATTGCGGATAAACTTGACAGCATGATTGACGGCAAAGTGAAATATGCCTTTGACGAACGCATCGGCTATCTCACCCAATGCCCTACAAATCTCGGAACGGCAATGAGAGCTTCCGTCATGCTACATCTGCCCGCGCTTACCCGCTGCGGTCAGATGACACGCCTCGCAAACACGGTTTCAAAGCTCGGTCTTATCATCAGGGGCGCAAACGGTGAAGGCTCGCAGCCCAGAGGCGACATGTATCAGATAAGCAACCAAATAACTCTCGGCATAACGGAAGAAACTGCCATCGCCAACCTTAAATCAATTGTTTTGCAACTTATCGCTCAAGAAAGAGCTGCGGCGGCGGAAATAATCAAGAAACCTGCGGAAGAAGATAAAATTTTCCGTGCTCTCGGAGTTCTGAAAAACGCAAGGCTTCTCAGCACGGATGAATTTATGGAGCTGATTTCAGTCGTAAGGCTTGGGGCGGCAAGAGGGCTTGTTGATGTGCCCGTTGAAAAAATCAACGAGCTGATAGTCAATATGCAGCCTGCAACCGTCAGCGCAGGAAACAGCGAAGCGGTAAATCCGGCATCAAGGGATGCTGTTCGCGCCGCGGCTGTCAGAGAAGCTTTGGCGTAAAAGCCAAACTAACAGGGGGATGAAAATATGTATAGATTTACCGGCTTTACTCAGAAAGCCAACGATGCGCTCAACAGCGCAATAACATCGGCGGAAAACTTGGGGCATACCTATGTCGGCAGCGAGCATATTTTGCTCGGTCTGCTTGCCGAAAGCGGCGGAATGGCTTATGCCGCGCTCAGTTCAAAAAAGGTCACTTATTCAGAAGTTGAAGCAATCATCAAAAGCAGCATGGGCATCGGCTCACCTACCGTTCTTTCGCCAAACGACTTCACACCCAGAGCAAAAAACATTATTGACACTGCTATTCTTCAAGGCAAAGGCATGGGGCATTCATATATCGGCACCGAGCATATCCTGATGGGTATAATCAGAGAAGGTACCGGCGCGGCAACCGAAATTCTCAGCCGGCTCGGAGTTCAGCCGCAGGATTTGCTCAATGACCTGACCAATGCTCTGGGCAGCAGTTCCGCTTCAAGCACTTCAAAAAAGGAAGCAAAAGAAAAATCGGACACACCGACTCTCAGCCAATTCGGCAGAGATTTGACCGTGCTTGCAACGCAGGGAAGAATTGACCCCGTTATCGGCAGACAAAAAGAAATTGAAAGAGTTATTCAGATTCTCAGCCGCAGAACAAAGAACAACCCTTGCTTTACCGGTGAGCCCGGTGTCGGCAAAACCGCAATTGCTGAGGGGCTTGCGCTCAAAATTGCAACGGGCGAAGTGCCTGAGCTGCTCCGCAATAAAAGAATTATTACTCTTGATTTAACCGGTATGGTTGCCGGCACAAAATACAGAGGTGATTTTGAAGAAAGAATCCGAAATGCCATTGAAGAAGTCAAAAAAGCAAAGGATATCATACTTTTCATTGATGAGGTTCATACGCTCATCGGTGCAGGTTCGGCGGAAGGTGCGGTTGATGCAGCAAACATTCTCAAGCCGTCGCTTGCAAGAGGCGAACTTCAGGTTATCGGCGCAACAACGCTGGAGGAATACAGAAAGCATATCGAAAAGGATTCCGCGCTTGAAAGAAGATTTCAGCCTGTCACCGTTGGCGAGCCGAGTGAAGATGAAGCCATCGAAATTCTTAAAGGGCTTCGCGACAAATACGAAGCTCACCATAAGGTTAAAATCACCGACAACGCAATTTTCGCGGCTGTCAAGATGTCCTCACGCTATATCGGCGACAGATACCTGCCCGACAAGGCTATCGACCTTGTTGACGAAGCCGCTTCAAGGGTCAGGCTCAGAGCGTTCACTGCTCCGCCCGATTTGAAGGCACTCGAAGACAAGCTCAAATCGCTGAGCGAAGAAATGCAGTCTGCCGTTAATTCGCAGGATTTTGAACATGCCGCCGCAATACGCGACGAAAAAAATAAAATCGCGCAAGACCTTGAAAACGAACGCCGTCTCTGGCGCGAAAAAAGCAACCGCTCAACAGGCGAAGTCGGCGAGCAGGAAATTGCCGCCATCGTTTCACAGTGGACCGGAATTCCCGTTGTTCAGCTCACCCAAGAGGAAAGCCAACGCCTGCTTCATATGGAAGAAGAGCTTCATAAGCGCATTGTCGGTCAGAACGAAGCAGTCAGCGCGGTTGCAAGAGCCATCAGACGCGGCAGAGCGGGGCTCAAAGACCCAAAACGTCCCACCGGCTCTTTCATCTTTCTCGGCCCGACGGGCGTTGGCAAAACCGAGCTTTGCAAAACGCTTGCCTCCTCCATGTTCGGCGACGAAAATGCCATGATAAGGCTCGACATGTCCGAATATATGGAAAAACACACGGTTTCAAGGCTTGTCGGTTCTCCTCCCGGATATGTCGGCTATGAAGAAGGCGGTCAACTCACGGAAAAGGTGCGCCGCAGACCCTATTCGGTTGTTTTGTTTGATGAAATTGAAAAAGCACATCCCGATGTGTTCAACATGCTTCTTCAGATTCTTGAGGACGGAATTCTAACCGATTCTCAGGGCAGACGCGTTGATTTCAAAAACTGCATCATCATCATGACCTCAAATGTCGGCGCAAAGCAAATCGCTCAAAGCGGAGCGGGTACACTCGGTTTTGCTCCCGAAAGCAACGAAACAATGAGCGAAAAGAAAATAAGAGAAGCTGTTATGGGCGAGCTTAAAAATGTTTTCAGACCCGAATTTCTCAACAGAGTTGACGATATCATCGTTTTCCATCAGCTCGGCAAAGAGGACATTAATGAAATCGCCAAAAGAATGCTTGCGGTTCTTTCAAAGAGAGTTAAAGAACTTGATTTTGAGCTTGATTTCGCAGAAAATGCCGTTGAAGAAATAGGCAAAGCAGGTTTTGACCCCATTTACGGCGCAAGACCGCTCAGAAGGGCAATTCAGCAGCAGATTGAGGATAAGCTCTCGGAAGAAATGCTCGAAGGCAGGCTTGAAGCAGGCAAGAAATACACCTGCGTTTTTGAAAACGGAACGTATGAATTCCGCGAAATTTCAGACTGAAACCAACAATAAACAAGCCGTAATCTGCTATGATTACGGCTTGTTTTTTTAATAATATGTAAAATATTTGTATTTTTCAGGTATTGTCTATTGTTTTTTTTACAAAAATCTGTCATAATGCCAATAGTGGCAAAAAACCACAACATTACTTAAAACACGGAGGACAAAATCATGAAAAAAATTATCATAGCTATAGTAGCTGTCGCTGTTGTTGCAGCCTGCGCAGTCGGCGCATATTTCGCATTTTTTAATAATTCCGACGAAAGCGCACCTGAGCTTTCAATCGTAAAAGGTGAAATGATTGAATCCGTCGGATATATTGAAGCATGCATCAAAAATCCCGAAAGATATAAGCCCAGACTTGCCAACGAATACCAATTGAGTGCAGAGCAGGTTGACGCTTTCTTTGCAACTCCCGAAGAATGGCTCACATACGGTATCAATGTTGAAATTCAGAATATCGGCGAATATGATATCACTGCATACAGCTATGAAATCAAAGACAACGGCAAAAAAGGTGTTTATGTTTCAACAAGCATGGGCGGCGAGCTCGGCCTTCCCGTCGGCTCCCTTCCGGCTCTCACAAGCCTTGACATCATCTGCTCCGACATCGAGCTTTCCGCAGATGAAATCAGAGAAATCGTTGATTCAATGGATATCAGCGTTGTTTACACAAAAACTCCCGCTGAATATGACGACGGCACCGAAAGCGTTGAAGAAACAAAGTTTGCGGCTATCAAAAACGCCGCAGAATAATAAAGGAAGACTTTCATGAATTTCTTTTCAAGGCGTAAAACGCCCGCAGGCCCGCCCGAATTTCTTATCGTCGGCCTCGGAAACCCGGGCAAAAAATATGAACTTACCCGCCACAATGCAGGCTTTTTGTTTGCAGACCTGCTGGCAGATAAGCACGGCGAAAAAATAAGTAAAATACAGTTCAAATCCGTGTCCGCCTGCATTGAGCTCGGCGGTCACAGGTGCTTGCTGATGAAGCCGCAGACCTTTATGAATAACAGCGGAGAAGCGGTCAAGCAGGCAGCGGCTTTTTATAAAATACCGCCCGAAAAGATTATCGTTGTGTTTGACGATATATCTCTCCCCTGCGGCAAGCTTCGCATCAGGCGCAAGGGCAGCGACGGCGGCCACAACGGAATCAAAAGCATAATATATCTTCTTAATTCCGATAAATTCCCGAGAATCAAATTAGGGGTTGGCGAAAAGCCGCACCCCGATTATGACCTTGCAGACTGGGTGCTTTCAAGCTTCAAAAAAAATGAGATTGAAGCTCTCAGAGAAGCTGCCGAAAAAGCTTGCGAAGCGGCTGAACTGATGGTTCAGGGCGAAACAGACCGCGCCATGAGCAATTTCAACAGCTGATTATTTTGCCATCATTGATATGCTGTCCAGCATGTTTTCAACATTTTTCATGCACTTAGCAGCACTTTTGCGGCAGGCTCTTCTGCCGCTCCTTGTCATCATTTTTGAGCCTGCAACTGCGGCAACAGTGCCCACGGCAAGGCCAATTCCGATGCTCTTAAACATATCCGTGCTTTTTGATGATGCAAACAAAGCTATCCCTCCAATCAAAATTAATCACTATTATTTTGTCTCTTGAGGGAGCTAAAACAACTGTCAATAATTTTTAAGGAAGTTATATAATGCCAACTTTAAATATTGTTCTTATTGAGCCGCAGATTCCGCAGAACACAGGTAATATTGCCCGCACCTGCGCCGCAACCGGAGCAAAACTGCACCTTGTTGAGCCGATGGGTTTTCGCGTTGACGATGCAAAGCTCAAAAGAGCGGGCCTTGATTACTGGCACCTGCTCGACATAACATATTACGAAAATATTAACGATTTTTTTGATAAGAACAGAGACGGTAACTTTTTTTATTTTTCAACCAAGGCAACAAAAATATACTCTCAGGTTGAATATCCCGACAATACCTATCTTGTTTTCGGAAAAGAAACGGCAGGCTTGCCCGAGGAACTTCTTTTTAACAACCCCGAACACTGCGTTCGCCTGCCGATGATTAACAACAGCGCGGCAAGAAGCCTGAATTTATCAAATTCAGCTGCAATCGGAGCATATGAGGTGCTTCGCCAATGGGGGTTCCCCGAGCTTCTGACAAAAGGAAAACTGACAAAATTTGACTGGAATGAATAAAATGCAGGGAGGCGATTCTTTATGAAACCACTAACCGCGGCATATAAAGCACTCAACTTTCTTCTCACCGCACAGTCAAAACACATTACCGATAAAAAAACAGCCGTGCCTGTCAAAACAGCAGAATTCAGCCGTGCACCAAGGGCAAAAAGTGACTTCTTCTCTCTCGGCTATTCAAAAATGAGCATTCTGCCCGATGATGTTGATAAGAAAAAATATTATATTGCAGGCTACGGCGAAAACAAACCCGCTGAGGGTGTTCTTGACCCGCCGCATACTCACGCAGTTTGGCTTGATGACCTTTCGGGTCACGGAGGAATCGTACTTGTTTCGCTGGATATCGTCGGCATGCTGAATGCAGACGTTAACCGCCTTCGCTCACGCCTGCGCGAGTTCTCAAAGCTTACGGGTTGCAGAAGCATAAACATTGTCAGCACCCATAATCACGCAGGCATCGACACAATGGGAATCTGGGGTCCTCTGCCTCTGAGCGGAAAAGACCCGAAATACATGGAGCTTGTTTTTTCTCAGACAGTTAAGGCTGTTGAACAGGCATATGCTTCCAGAAAGCTCGGCAAACTGTTTATCGGTAAAGCCGAAGTGCCCGATATGCAGGAGGATATCCGCACCCCGATAGTCTATTCAAAAACTCTCACAAGGCTCAGATTTGTGCCTGCAGACGGCAGCAAGGATATTTACATAATCAACTTTGCCTCTCATTCCGAATCGTTGCAAGGCTGCAACAAGCTTGTCAGTGCCGACTTCCCTCATTATCTGAGAGAAAAGATTTTCGAAGAAACCGGTTGCGAAACTCTTTATTGCGTTGGCGCAATCGGCGGCATGATAAGCATGGATATTCCCAATGAGCAGGAAATCCGCAATAACGGAAGCGACTTTTCGCAATCCACCCGCGACATCGGCAGAAAACTTGCAGATTATGCTCTTTCAATAACCGAAGAAACTCTTCTGAAGCCGCAAATCGGCTGCATAAGGCAGGAAGTCTATTTCAAAGCGGAAAACACCATTCTGCTTCTTGCCGCAAAAATCGGGCTTCTTGAAGCAAAAGAATTCAGATTCCCTGACGGCTCGGGCTTTGCCATGAAATCCGAAATCAGCTATATCGAAATAGATTCGTTGAAGCTTTTGCTTCTTCCCTGCGAAATATTTCCCGAGCTGGTTTACGGCGGTTATCTCAGCGCGGAGGAATCGGGCACGGGCTTCGGCGGCGAAATCAACCCGACTCCGCTTAAAGAAATCGTGGGCGATGATGTTGTGATAATCGGGCTTGCGAATGACGAGCTGGGTTATGTTCTGCCCCCGAACGACTATGTTCTTCACAACGAAACACCTTATTTTGAGAACGGCCGCGACATGCACGGCAGACGCCATTACGAAGAAACCAACTCTCTCGGCCCTGAAACCGCAGCCAAAATCGCGGAAACGGTTTCACAAATAATTAATACTGTTGAAAAAACAAAAATCTTATGATATAATTAATTAAATAAGCATTCACCCATGAAGAAAGGATTCGATTTTATGAAATCAACTGTCAGCATATTTTTGGTTATGATTATTGTTGCACTCTGCTTTTTCGGATGCTCAAACATCCCCGAAGAACCCGCAACAACCTCCGCAGCCAATTACTCTTATGTAGCTCCCAACGGTGCAACTGCCCCCGCACCCGACAATGTTGAAACAACAGAAGGTCAGACCTTTGCTACAAAATATGTTGAAACCATCAACAATGTTGAAATCGTTCTCAGCAGCTATTATGTTTACGGCAACTCTGTTGCAACAATCGAAGACATTGAACTGAGCGACGACGGCTTCTCGGTTTGGGCTGATGGCCGTGCAAAAGTCAGAGTTAATGCAATCGGCTCAAGAAGCGACGATATCAAAATCGGTTTTTCCGGCTATGATGCAGACGGAAATCTTGTCAGAAAGAGCTATATTCTTGTTCCTCTTGACAAAGTAAAGGAAGGCACCCTTGTTGAAAACCGCCGCTTTGACTTCCCCAGAGAAACAGTTAAGATTGTTTTTGAGGACTATGTTGAACCCGAAGCATAAACAAAAAAATTACGGGCTGTTCGCTTGAACAGCCCGATTTTTTTACATTCCTCTGCGCCTTACGCAGTTTTCAAGCTTGATTGCGTCATAAACGCCGTTGTCAAACAATTCGCATACGCTTTTATATTCTTCGAGAGAAAGTGTTTCAAGCGTTTTGTTTTCTCTTATGCAAAGGGCAACAAGCTCGCCCGTTGCTTTATATGCATCTCTGAAAGGAAGACCCTTTGAAACAAGATAATCTGCGCAGTCGGTTGCGTTAATGAAACCGCCGGCCGCCGCTTTTCTCATGTTTTCGGGAACAGCCTTCATTGTCTGAATCATCGGTTCAAGGGTAACAAGGCAGATTTTAACCGTATCAAACGCATCAAAAATCGCATCCTTATCCTCCTGCATATCCTTGTTATAGGCAAGAGGAAGTCCCTTCATAACGGTAAGAAGAGTCATAAGGTCGCCAAACACCCTGCCGCTCTTGCCTCTGACAAGCTCCGCGATATCGGGGTTCTTTTTCTGAGGCATGATGCTTGAGCCGGTTGAAAACGCATCATCAAGCTCAACAAACTTGAACTCCCATGAGCACCAGAGAATAATCTCCTCGCAAAGTCTTGAAAGGTGAACCATGCAGATTGAAAGAGCACTTGCAAGCTCAATGCAGAAATCTCTGTCGGCAACGCCGTCAAGAGTGCTCTTTGTATATGAATCAAAGCCGAGAATCCCGGCAGTCATCGCTCTGTCAATGGGATAGGTTGTTCCGGCGAGTGCGCCGCTGCCGAGAGGAGATGAGTTCATTCTCTTCTTTGCGTCCTCAATTCTGCCAAGGTCACGGGTAAGCATTTCGATATACGCAAGAAGATGAGCCTTGAATGTGATAGGCTGTGCACGCTGAAGATGGGTGTAACCGGGCATAATTGCATCGGCATATTCCTCGCCCTTTTCTTCAAGAGCCTTGATAAGATTCTTAACAAGAACAAGAGTTTCGTCGCACTGTTCACGCAGATAGAGTCTTACATCAAGAGCAACCTGGTCATTTCTGCTTCTGCCTGTGTGCAGACGTTTGCCTGCAGAGCCGATTCTTTCAGTAAGAGTCTGTTCGATAAATGTGTGAATATCTTCGGCATTGGGGTCGATGAGCAACTCACCGCCCGAAATTTCGTTTTTGATTTTTGCAAGCTCGGAGCAAATCAGTGCACCATCATCCTGAGAAATGATACCTTTCGCAGCGAGCATGGTCGCATGAGCAATGCTGCCCTCTATATCCTGAGCATACATTCTTGAATCAGTTGCTATTGATGAATTGAAATCATTGGTCTTTTTATCCGCTTCCTTTGAAAAGCGGCCTGCCCAGAGTTTCATTTCTGTTCCTCCCCGGAATAATTATAGTGTAGGGGCGGATATTATCCGCCCGTTTGAATTATATACATCATACGGCAAAAGAGCCGTCAAGGGTGACGGCTCTTGTATTTTATTTTAACAGCCTGTATCCGGCTCCCTCTTGAGGGAGCTGTCGAGCGTAAGCGAGACTGAGGGAGTTGCGGATTTTGCGTTAACCCACCAATATAAAAAGGTTCGCATCTGTAAAACCCTTCGTCTTTTGCTTCGCAAAATCCACCTCCCCTGAAGAGGAGGCAAGTGCTGTGCAAATCAACAACATTCTTATTTGTTTGCGTTGCGTTCCGCCTCAAGAATGGCCTTAACCTTGATGGGAAGACCGAAGAGGTTGATGAAGCCTGCGGAATCCTTCTGGTCGTAAACTTCGTCTGCATCAAAAGTTGCGAAATCTTCGCTGTAGAGTGTGTAGGGTGAAGTTACGCCGGCGTTGATGATGTTGCCTTTGTAAAGCTTGAGCTTAACATCGCCCGTAACAGTTTCCTGAGTTTTATCAACGAATGCTGCAAGTGACTCGCGCAGAGGTGTGAACCACTGACCGAAATAAACAAGCTCTGCATACTTATGAGCAATGATTTCTTTGTAGTGCATTGTATCTCTGTCAAGGCAGAGTGTTTCGAGAATATCATGAGCTTTGAAGAGAATCGAGCCTGCGGGATTCTCATAAACACCTCTGGACTTCATGCCGACAAGTCTGTTTTCAACGATATCATTAAGACCGATACCGTTCTTGCCGCCAACTTCGTTAAGATATGTAATAAGTTCTACGCCGCCCATTTCCTTCCCGTTAACGGCTGTGGGAACACCCTTTTCGAAGTGAATTGTGATATATGTAGGTTCATCGGGAGCCATTTCGGGAGAAACACCCATTTCAAGGAAACCGGGCTTGTTGTACTGAGGCTCGTTTGCGGGGTCTTCAAGGTCAAGACCTTCGTGCGAAAGATGCCAGAGGTTCTTATCCTTTGAATAGTTGGTTTCTCTGTTTATTTTAAGAGGAATGTTGTGTGCCTCTGCGTATTCAATTTCTTCTTCTCTTGATTTGATGTCCCAGATTCTCCAGGGAGCGATGATTTCCATTTCAGGAGCAAAAGCCTTGATTGTAAGCTCGAATCTTACCTGATCGTTACCCTTGCCTGTGCAGCCGTGGCAGATGGCGTCTGCGCCCTCAGCCTTTGCAATTTCAACAATTCTCTTTGCGATGATGGGACGTGCAAAGGATGTGCCGAGAAGATATTCCTTCTCATAAACTGCGCCTGCCTTAAGGGTGGGAAAAATATAATCGCTTACGAATTCATCCTGAAGATTTTCGATATAGAGCTTTGATGCACCTGTTTTGATAGCCTTTTCTTCAAGGCCGTCAAGCTCTGTGCCCTGACCAACGTCGCCCGAAACAGCGATAACTTCGCAGTTGTTATAGTTTTCCTTAAGCCAGGGAATAATGATGGATGTATCGAGTCCGCCTGAATAGGCGAGAACAACTTTTTTGATTTCTTTCATTGTTTTATCTCCGTTCTTTAATTTGTTTATGCACTCATTATACACTGATTATTCAAAAAATCAAGTATATTTTGAATAATTATGCATTTTTGTAGTATTTAACAAAAATATTGCATTTTTATGCGATTAACCGAGCAAAAGACCCACTTTTTTCTTCGCTTTGGTAAGAGTTCTGTTTGCAAGGCGTGCGGCCTTCTCTGCACCTGCCGCCGCAGTGTCAAGAAGATACTGCTTATCAGCGATAAGACGCTTATATTCTTCCTGAACGGGGCGAAGCTCTTCGATTACCGCCTCTGCAACCTTAACCTTGAAATCGCCGTAGCCCTTGCCCTCAAATTCCTTTTCGATAGCGGCAAAATCAAGACCCGTACAGCAGGAATAAATCGCCATGAGGTTGTTTATTCCGTCTTTGCCGTCTGCATATCTTACGCAGGCTTCGCTGTCGGTAACGGCAGACTTGAACTTCTTGAGAATAACATTGGGGTCATCAAGAAGCGAAACGGAAGCCTTTGGATTCGGGTCGCTCTTTGACATCTTCTGCGTTGGGTCCTGAAGGCTCATAACTCTTGCACCAACCTTACCGATAAAAGGTTCGGGAAGCACAAAGGTATTGCCTCTGAGCGAATTGAATCTTGTCGCAACATCGCGTGCAAGCTCAAGATGCTGTTTCTGGTCCGCACCGATGGGAACAAAGTTTGCCTGATAGAGAAGGATATCTGCCGCCATAAGCACGGGATATGCAAAAAGACCGACATTAACGTTATCTGCGTGCTTCTGTGACTTTTCTTTGAACTGAGTCATTCTTGATGCCTCGCCGAACTGAGTATAGCAATCCAGAATCCACGCGAGCTCTGCATGAGCGGCAACCTGGCTCTGAATGAAAACAATGCTCTTTTCGGGGTCAAGACCGATTGAAAGAAGAATTGCATACATTTCCATGATTTGCTGGCGAAGCTTTGCGGGGTCGGGATGAATTGTGAGCGCATGAAGATCAGCAACAGCATAAAGGCAGTTATAATCATCGCTCATTGCCTTCCAGTTTTTGAGTGCGCCGAGATAGTTGCCCAAGGTCGGAATTGAAGTGGGCTGAATCATACTTAAAACTATCGGCTTTTTTTCGGGAACTGTATTTTCCATAGTTATTACCTCATTTATAATGAATGTGCAACCTCTCCGAGAATCTTAACGCCTTTGACGATATCCTCATCGGAGGGAGTCGAGAAATTAAGTCTTATATATTGGCAGGGTGCATCGCCGTCAACCATCATTGCGTTGCCGGGAACAACCGATGCGCCGGCTGCACTTGCTTTTTTAACAAAGTCAAGCATATCAATGCTGTCATTGAGCTTTGCCCAGACGAAAAGACCTCCTTCAGGTCTGTGATATGTAAGGAAATCGCCGAGCTCTTTGTCAACGCAGTCGCAAAGCAGATTGAGTTTTCTTCTGTAAATCTCAACTATTTTTGCTATATGAGCCTCAAAATCATATTCTGTCAGCCACTTGTAAACAACAAGCTGAGAAATGAGCGGCGTGTGAACGTCCTGAGTCTGTTTGGCAACAGTCAGCTTTGCGATAACCGCCTTGGGAGCAAGCACATAACCTACGCGGATACCCGGAGCAACAATTTTTGAGAATGAGCCGGAATAAACAACAACGCCGTCTTCATCAAAGCTCTTGATTGCGGGAACCGGTTCGCCCGAAACGCGAAGGTCGCCGTAAGGGTTATCCTCAAGAACAAGAACTCCGTATTTCTTTGCAAGCTCATAAACCGCTTTTCTCTTTTCGAGCGACATGGTCGCACCTGCGGGATTCTGGAAATTGGGGATTGTATAAATAAACTTAACATTCTTTTCTGTTTTAAGCTTTTCTTCAAGAATGCCGATGTTGATTCCGTCGCTGTCAATAGGAACACCGACCAGATTTGCGCCGTAGCTTCTGAAGCAGTTGAGCGCGCCGATAAACGAAGGCTCTTCGCAGATAACCGTATCGCCGTAATTGATAAAGCATTGGCTCATAAGACTCATAACCTGCTGCGCACCGCTGACAACAATGAGTCCGTCATCTTCGTTGCCGACTCCGTATCTGTTTTTTGCAAGCTCCGTGAGCTTTGTAACAAGAGGGCCGTAACCCTCGCTGATGCCGTATTGCAAAGCAAGAATCGGGTCGGATTCAAAAACATCGGAAAGAATTTTTTTAATATCATCAACAGGAAATGCATCGGGAGCCGGGTTGCCTGCAGCAAGAGGAATTGTGTTACCCGAGCTTTTCAGAATTTCTCTGATAATTGAGGGCTTAAGCGATGCAACACCCGCCGCAAAATTATATTCCATTTATTTCAATCCTTTCGGCAATTTTTTAATAATAAGGTATTATAACATATAAAAACAGATTTGTAAATCAAAATAATGATTGAAAACAGGCGTTTTTCTGCTATACTTTATGTTGGTGATTAAATTATGAGAAAATACGATGCTGTGCTGTTTGATTTCGACGGCACAATCGCCGACACCGGCGAAGGAATTTTCAGCTCAATAAAAAGCGCAATTGCCGCAATGGGTTTTGAATCTGTTGACGAAAAACTTCTGCGCACTTTTATCGGCCCTCCGATTCTGGATTCTTTCAAAAGCGGTGTCGGCATGACCGAAGAGCAGGCCAAGGCAGCAGTTGTAAAATACCGCGAAGCATACGGCAAAAACGGAATTTATAAATTTGAATTATACGAAGGTATTGAAGCTCTTTTGCATAAAATTCATGAAAACGGAATAAAAATTGCAATTGCAAGCTCAAAACCGACAAGGTTTATTGAGAAAATTATCGATTATCTGAATTATCGCGATTTGGTTGACCTGATTTCATGCCCGAAAAGCGATGAAATTCACGAAAGCAAAGCTTCGCTGATTAACAATGCAGTTAAGGAATTCGGCGTTTCAAAAACGCGCACTCTTATGGTCGGTGACCGCCGTTTTGATATTGAAGGCGCAGCAATTGCGGGAGTTGACAGCATCGGTGTAACCTTCGGCTACGGCAACGAGGAAGAATTAAAAAAAGCCGGTGCCACCTTTATTGCAGGCAGCACCGACGAAATCGGTCGCATTATTTTCGGCTCTTTGCCGCAGCCTTTTCAGCAGCAAAGAAGAAAACATAAAACAGAATAAAGCTTATAATCATCAGCCCCGTCATAACAAGGCTGCCGTCCCTTATCATTTCAATCAATGATGAGGGATTTTTCATTTGTGCAAACGGAAGCTTGATAATATATGCATTGCCCGTGAAAAAATACATGATTCCCGTTGCAAAGAAATACAAGGGTGCTGCTTTCATGCAGAATTCTTCCGTTCTCATCGGAACGGGAACGGCAAGACCTCTGTCAATTGTGTTTTTCTTGGCAACTGCAGCGCAGACAACAAGACCGATAACACAAGCAACGGCAGTTATGATATATGAAAGAGGTTCTTCTTCGGCTATCTTGCCGCCGTCAACAAACATTTCGGCAACACGCATGCCGAGAGGTCTTGCAACGGTTACAACAAAGGTGAAGAGCAGGGTCACAACCGCGCTGTACGCGCCGTGAAGCTTTTTGTTTCTGAAGGGTTCGTCATATTCGAACTTGCCTTCATCAGCAGTTATCCTCTTCGGCAGAAGAGCGATAATGAGCATTATTCCCAAGCCGAGTAAAAAGCCCGTAAAGTATTCCCAGAGAGACCATGAACCGTCTTTGAGGAATAACGGCGGAGTAACCTTTCCAAGGAAGCCCGCATCGGAATCGATGATAAGAAAAACATCGGCAAGAGTTATCGCAAGAGCCGACACCATGTTGATTGCGGTTGAAACAAAGAAAGTAACCTTGTCTTTTTTCGCAATAAGAGCGGCAAACGAAACAATCAGAGCCGCCGCAGAATAGGAAATAACCCTGATGCTTGCAAAATAGTTTCTGCCGAACGGGATTTTTTTGAACCATGCTTCCGAACCGAGATTCTTGATGTATGCCATCATGGGCGACATTTCTATGCCTCTGTCGGCAAGACCCTGCTTGAAATATTCAACAGCCTCGCCGTGAATTAAGGGCAGGATATAATGCGCCGCAAAGAACTGGAACGCATAAACAACAATATAAAAAACAGCAATAAGAATTATGTAATCTTTGATTTTGTAGTTCTTTTTAGAGAAAAGAGAACCGATATAAAACGCAAAAAGAGGCATCCAACCAAAGCCGAGAAGAAGCATCACCCAAAGGCCCGAATAGGGGCTGATTGAAACAACTCTGTCAACCTCTTCGCCGGTGAAAGGAACCGTGCTGCCGAGATAACCGCCCATCTGGCTGTTAAGAGTGCCCCAGCCGCCGTTGGTTATTCCGAGAAGAATAACGGCAACGGGAATTGCCTCGTAGCTCATTTTTCTGCGGTTGCCGTAAAAAGCGAAAATGGCAAGCACAAGCATAACGCCAACCGCAAACATGCCCCACATTGAGCCCCAGCCGTGGTCGCCGCGGACACGCCACATGAAGCCTGTCATAATTGCAAACACAAGAATCAAAAGCACTTTCGCGCCTGCCGTAAGACTTTTCGTTTCTCTGAGTTCCATGTTATACCTCCCAATTCATTCTTGTTTTTCCGTCAAAATCCTTCCATATAAAAGAACCGTTTTCAAGAATCATATATCCGTGCCATGAATTCTCTTTCGGAATCGAAACAGAGCCCGGATTCATATAAACATAATTTTCATGCTCAACACATTTCGGCACATGGGTGTGACCGTGAAGAAGAATATCGCCGTCTGCCATCGGCGGCAGATTGCTTTCGTTAAAATTATGACCGTGGGTAATATACACAAGCTTTTCCTTCACGGGAATCACGGCATAATCCGCAAGAATCGGGAAATCGAGCACCATCTGGTCAACCTCAGTGTCACAATTACCTCTTACACAAAGTATTTTATCCTTCATTTGATTAAGAAGCTCAATAACCTTTTTGGGTGCATATTCTTTCGGCAAATCGTTGCGCGGCCCGTGATAAAGAATATCGCCGAGAATAACAAGTCTGTCTGCCTCTTCTTTTTTATAAGCTTCGATAAGCTTTTTGCAGTAAAACTCCGAACCGTGAATGTCGGAGGCTATAAGAAATTTCATGGTTCCGTCACCTCTCATTTGATTATAAAACAAAACGCTCCGAAAAGCAACAGCTTTTAGAAGCGTTTTATTTGCAAATATAAGTTTAATTATTGTCTTGGAATCTGCTGAGAAATAGTTTTGTTCTCTCCTGTTGAGGGTTGTTGATAACCTCTTCGGGGTCGCCCTCTTCAACAATAACGCCGCCGTCCATAAAAATAACATGGTCTGAAACATCCCTTGCGAATGCCATTTCATGGGTAACAATTACCATTGTCATTTTTTCAGCCGCAAGGCTCTTAATAACCTTAAGAATTTCGCCCGTAAGCTCGGGGTCGAGAGCGGATGTCGGCTCGTCAAAGAAAAGGATGTCGGGGTTCATTGCAAGAGCTCTTGCAATTGAAACACGCTGCTGCTGACCGCCCGAAAGCTGACATGGATAAGAATCAAGCTTTTCGGAAAGACCGACTTTTGCAAGAATATCCTTTGCATTTTTATCAATCTCAGCAAGAATCTGCTTTTTATTATGACGCCAGTCTGCTCGTTTTTTCGCCTGCAATTCACATGCAAGAGTAACGTTTTTCAAAACGGTATACTGCGGAAAAAGGTTGAAAGATTGAAAAACAAGACCCACTGCAAGACGGTTTTTCTTTATTTCTTCCTTGGTCAGCTTATGTTCGTTTTCGGAATCGAAAACAACATTTCCGTTAACGGTTATTTTGCCTTCCTCCGCCGTTTCGAGCGAGGTTATGCAACGCAGGAGCGTTGTTTTGCCGCTGCCCGATGAGCCAATGATTGAAAGCACCCTGCCCTCTTCAAGGGTAAAATCAATTCCGTTAAGAACATGGTTGCTGCCGAAGCTTTTATTAAGATTTCTGACTTCAAGTATTGCCATTTTTCACACCTCCGTCAGTTATGATAATAATTAAGCTTCTTTTCTATCTTGCCGAAGACAACGGTAAGAAGTCCGTTGAAGATAAGATAAAATGCTGCCGTATAGAAAAGAGGCCAGATAAGACCGTCGGACTTAATGAAGGACTGCGCGCTCCAGATAATTTCGTAAACGGCAATTATACGGGCAAGCGAAGTATCCTTAACAAGAGTTATTATTTCATTGCTCATAGGAGGAATGATATGTTTGACAACCTGCATGAGGATAACTCGGAAAAATGTTTGGGATTTGCTCATACCGAGCACCTGACAGGCTTCATACTGACCCTTGGGAATAGATTCAATACCGCCTCTGTAAATTTCCGAAAAATAGCAGGCATAGTTGATTATGAACGCTATCATTACAGCAACAAAACGCTCAAAAACCTCCCATGTGGCAATCCAGCTTATCAAAAAGTTAGGGTTGGGGATTTCTTCAGCCCATGCAGCAAGAAGGCCGGGGCCATAGAAAACAACAATGAGCTGGAGCATCAGCGGCGTTCCTCTGATAATCCAGACAAAAGTTTTAACCAGCCATTTGAGCGGAGCAAATTTGCTCATTGAGCCGAAGCATATCAAAAGACCCAGCGGCAAAGCACCGAGCAGGGTCAGCGCAAAGATTTCGGCGGTTTTGCCGAAACCTTCAAGCAAACTTAGCGTTACTTCCCAAAACATAAATTACCGTTACCTTTCATTACTCATGAAAAGGCAGAGGGTTCATCACCCTCTGCCGAAAGTTTTAAATTGATTGATTATGCGAGTGTGAGCTCGTATTTATCTGCAAGGCCCTGGAGAGTACCGTCTGCCTTAAGCTCTGCCATGATGTCATTAAGAGCTGCAGTAAGGTCTGAACCCTGGCGGCAAGCAATGCCGTATTCCTCTGTTGTGAGTTCAAGGCTGTAACCGAGTGTGTCATAGCTTGTGCCTTCGCCTGTCATGGCATTTGCCATTGTGATGTCAATAACGCATGCATCTGCTGCGCCGCTCTTAACTTCCTGAAGAGCATCTGCCTGAGTGAGAACGCCTGTGTATTCAAGACCTTCGGCATCAAGAGCTGCCGCACCTGCGGAGCCTGTTTCTGCTGCAAAGGTAAGCTCTGCAAGGCTTTCTGCGGTTGCATAATTTGCAAGAGCATCGTTAGCCATAACAACTACCTGAGCATTCTTAACATAAGGATCTGAAACGGAAGCGTTTGCAAGAGCTTCTTCAGTGATTGTCATGCCGTTCCAAACGCAGTCGATTGTCTTTGCATCAAGCTCAAGGAACTTGCTGTCCCAGTCAATTTCAATAAACTCAACAGCAACGCCGAGGTCGGCTGCTGCAAGGCGGGCAAATTCAGCATCAAAGCCTGTCCATTCGCCGTTTTCATCGGGATAATCCATGGGTGCATAGTTTGTGATGCCTACGATAAGAGTGCCCTTGTCCTTAATAAAAGCAAGGTCGCTGTTTGCTGCAACTGCATCGTCGGGGGCTGCAGTTGTTGTTTCTGTGTCTGCGTTGCCGCCGCATGCTGCAAATGAGAACAGCATAAGGCCTGCGAGAATCAATGCAAAAATCTTTTTCATTGTTTTTTGCTCCTTTATTTCATTATTGTATTATTACATTAGCATAATAAAGCGGTTTTGTCAATATCAATTTTTACGAAACCGCATCCATACGGCTGTTATAAAGCTCACAATAAAAGCCCTGTTTTTTCATCAGTTCGTCATGGCTGCCCTGTTCGATGATTTTTCCGTCTTTCATAACAAGAATTACGTCCGCATTCTTGATTGTTGAAAGTCTGTGAGCAACGATAAAGCTCGTTCTGCCCTGCATCATGGTTGAAAACGCCTTCTGAATTCTGATTTCGGTTCTTGTGTCGATTGAAGAAGTTGCTTCATCAAGAATAAGCATAGGCGGCAGGCAAAGCATAACCCTTGCTATGCAAAGAAGCTGTTTCTGACCCTGCGAAAGCCCCGAGGCTTCGTCCGAAATCGGAGTGTCATAGCCCTGCGGCAAACGTTTTATAAAGCTGTGAGCATGGGATGCCTTTGCAGCGGCGATAATTTCTTCGTCGCTTGCGTCGGGTCTGCCCATTGCGATATTTTCTTTAACCGTGCCCTCTTTGAGCCATGTATCCTGCAAAACCATACCGTAGCTTTTGCGAAGGCTGCGCCTTGTTGCAGAATTTATATCCGTGCCGTCAATGCTGATTTTTCCATCATCAACATCATAAAAACGCATGAGCAGGTTAACAAGCGTTGTTTTTCCGCAGCCTGTAGGACCGACTATCGCAACCCTGTTGCCGCTTTCAACGGAAAGATTGAGGTTTTTGATAAGCTCTTTTTCTTTGGAATAGGAGAATGCCACATTTTCAAGAGTTACGTTGCCGTCAACCGATAAGAATTCGTGTGCATTTTCGCAATCAGGTGTCTGAGGCTCCTGCTCAACAAGCTCAAACAGTCTTTCGGCGCAGGCAAGAGCATTCTGGAGCTCCGCAACAACTCCCGAAATTTCGTTGAACGGTTTTGTGTACTGATTTGCATAGCTGAGGAAGCAGGAAAGACCGCCGACGGTTATTGCTCCGTTCACCGCCGCAAGAGCACCGGTGAGCCCCACTGCAGCATAAACCATACTGTTGACAAATCTTGTTGACGGATTGGTTAAAGAAGAAAAGAAAATTGCTTTAAGCGAGAATTTTTCATATTGTTCGTTGATTTCATCAAATTCTTCAAGTGTTTTTTCTTCTCTTGAAAAGGCGGAAACTATCTTTGCATTGCCGACAGATTCTTCAATAAAAGCTGTCTGCTCCCCTCTTGTCTGCGACTGGAGCTTGAACATTGAAAAAGTTCTTTTTGCGATGAATCTTGCAACAAAAAGTGAAAGCGGAGTAAGAACAACAACCGCAAGAGCGATTTTATAATTTATGGATATCATAAAACCAAGAGTTCCGAGAATTGTTATAATGCCCGTAAAAAGCTGGGTAAAGCCCATCAGTAAGCCGTCGGCAAACTGGTCGGCATCCGATATGATACGGCTGACTGTTTCTCCGACAGGTTTTGAATCAATATAGCCGAGCGGAAGTATTTGTATTTTCTTCATTGCCGCGTTACGGATATCGCGCACAACACTGAAAGTGATTTTATTATTCAGCGTGTTCATTATCCACTGAGCTGCTGCAGACACAACAGCAAGTATCGCTATTCGGTAAAGATGCGGCATAAGCGAAGCAAAATCAACCCTGCCCGCTCCGATTGCCGTGTCTATGGCTTTACCGGCAAGCACGGGAATATAGAGGCTCGCCGCAACGCTTGCGGCGGCAAGAACAACAGAGAAAAACAGATGCACTTTATATCTGCCGACATAGAAAAGAACCTTTTTGAGCGTTCCTTTATTTATCTTTTTCATGCGCTCACCTCCTCATCAAACTGCGAGAAGTGAATTTCTCTGTAAACCGCGTTGCTTTCGAGAAGTTCGTCATGAGTGCCGACAGAGGCACAACCGTCATCAAGCACAATGATTTTATCTGCATGCATTATTGAAGAAGTTCTCTGAGAAACAATGAACACCGCCGTTTCACCCTGATTTTCGGCAATTCCTCGGCGCATTGCGGCATCTGTTGCATAATCGAGTGCGCTGGAGCTGTCATCAAGAATAAGAATATCGGCTTTTTTCATAATGGCGCTGGCAACGGAAAGCCTCTGCCTCTGACCACCCGAAAAGTTTCTTCCGCCCTGTTCAACAGCAGTGTCGAGCCCTTGCTTTTCGGCAATAAAATCCGCCGCCTGAGCAATTTCAAGTGCTTCTGTGATTTCTTCATCGGTTGCATCGGGATTGCCCCAAAGCATATTATCCCTGACCGTGCCTTTGAAAAGAACAGCCTTCTGGGGCACAACCGCAATATGAGCGCGAAGCTCCTCAAGCGGGATATCCTTCGCATCCGAGCCGCCGATAAGCACGCTGCCGCCGCTTGCTTTGTAGAAAGCGGGAATAAGGTTGACAAGCGTTGTTTTGCCGGAACCCGTTGAGCCGATTATGCCGACGGTTTCACCCTTCTTAACAGAAAAGCTGATATTTTCAAGAGAATTTTCGCCTGCGCCGGAATAGGCAAAGGAAACATTGCGGAATTCGACAAGATTTTCGGCATTTTTATCAATATGAGAGCCGCCTTCGTTGCCGTCTTCAATCTCGGTTTCAAGAACCGCACTTATTCTGCCTGCGCAGGCAACCGACTTGGTTATGCTGATAATCAGATTTGCAAATTTGACAAGCTCAACAAGAATCTGAGACATGTAGTTATATAGCGCAACCACCGCGCCCTGCGTGATTATTCCCGCATCAACGCGGATTGCGCCTGCATAGATAAGCACGGCTATTCCGATATTTATGATAATGCATGTCACGGGGTTAAGGAGCGCTGAAATTTTGCCTGTATATTCCTGAATAACGGTTAATGCATCATTTTTTTCTCTGAACTCCTCAACCTGCTCATCCTCTTTGCAGAAAGCGCGGATAACTCTTGCGCCGACAAGGCTTTCCCTTGCAGTACAGAGAACCTTATCCAATGCGGTGCGGACTTTTCTATAAAGAGGAATGCAGAAAAGCATTATTCCGAAAACAACGATTGAAAGAGCAGGGATAACAACAACAAAGGTCATCGCAGCCTTGCTGTCAACGGTAAACGCCATTATCATTGCGCCGATAACAACAAACGGCGAGCGAAGAAGCAGGCGCAAAGTGAGATTGAGGCCGTTCTGAACGCTGTCCATATCGCCCGTCAGGCGGGTAATAAGCGTTGAAGTTCCTGCAGAATCAAGCGCTTCATAAGAAAATCTTCCGATGCGCGCAAAAACCGCATGCTTCAGTCTTTTCACAAAAGCCACCGATGCTTTTGCCGCAAAATACTGAGCCGTTATCGAGAAACCAAGACCCACTGCACCAAGCAGCACCAACAAGCCACACATTTTGCAAATATACGGCTTGTCGAGATTGGCAATTCCCGTGTCAATTGTCGCCGCAACAACAAGCGGCACAAAAAGCTCAAGAATCGCTTCAAACATTTTGAACAAAGGAGCCAGCACGCATTGCAGGCGGCTGCCTTTCAGATAAACCAAAAGCTTTTTCATTTGAAAATTCCTTTTTAAGATTTGTTATTTTGTTATTTTATCACAACTTGCTTCATTTGGGAAGTGTTATACAGACAATTTGATAAAGCTGCCACAAAAATTTGTTTATTTTCATATTTAGAAAAAAACTTTTTGATGAATATGATATTATTTCTTCGTATAATGCACCAAGGAGGGCAAAGCAATGAAAGCAACCAAAGTTACACATTTCGGCATTCAGCGCAAAATTGTTGCCAATATGACTTCCGAAAGCTGGGAAACAATTCCTCATATTTCATACATTTACGAGCCCGAGGTTTCCAAATTCTTGGAAGTTGTTAAGGAACTCAATGCTTCAGGCAAATTCCCTGTTAAAATCACTGTTAACACCATCATGCTCAAGGCTCTTTCGGAAGCCTTCAAGGCAGCTCCCTGTCTTAACGCACACATTGATTTCAACCGCAAGCTTGTCAGAGGCAAAATTACCGAATATGATGAAATCCATGTTTCAATGACCTGGATTCTTCCCAACGGAGAAATGATGACTCTCAATCTCCACGATATCGGCAACAAGAGCCTTGTTGAATTGACCGAATACATAGCAGATGTCGGCAGAAGAATCGGCAACACAGACCTTAACGAAGTAATGTTCTCCGTTTCAATGCATGACACCATCAAAAAGCTTAAGAAGGGCAAAATCATCAATGTTCTTCAGCGCCTTATCGGTTCAAAAACCGGCAAGCACAGAGTTAAGACTCTTTCGGGCAAAGCAAAGAAAGAATATAATAAAATCCCCGAAAAAGACAGACTTACAAAATACGACATTGAGCAAGGAACGGTTACCGTTTCCAACATCGGCTCCGTCACAAGAGGTATTCCCGGCAGAGTTGCTCTTCTTTCAATCATTCCTCCCCAGGTTTTTGTTGCCTGCATAGGTTCTGTCAACAAAAAACCCGTTGTTAAGCAGGATGAAAACGGCAATGATATCATCGTTGTCGGCAACGAAATGCCCATCGACCTTGTTTTTGACCACAGAGCGTGCGATTTCGGCGACCTTGTTCCTTTCATCAACAGACTTGAGGATATTTTCAAAAATCCCGAGCAGATGTATAACTGGTAAAACCCCCTACCGCTTTTGCTTTACGGCAAAGGCGGTTTTATTTTTGTTGACAATCCCATTGTTTGAAATTAAAATAGAATCACACCAATCAGGAAAGGTGTTGAAATCATGAGTGATTATTTCGATGTTTATTATCAACCGGGCGAAAATCCCGTTTTTTGTTACCGCAGCGGTCTTGCGGTTTATGAAGAAACTCTTTATAACGGAGTTCTCGTTTCCTCGGGATATAACGCCGCAGGCTATCCTCTCAACGTTCTCACAAATTTTCCGTCAAGGCTCAACCCCGCCGATTTCGGCGAACCGTCATCATTCAACATTGAAATTGACGGTCAATGCATTGATTACGGTCTGAAATTCATTGATTTCCAGACTGTTGCGGTTGAGGACAGAATCCAGGCGATTCTTACTCTTGAAAGCGAGCTGAAACCCATAAGAATCAACATTCACACAATTCTTGACGGCTCGCAGATGTTTACACGGTTTATCGAAATTGAAAATTGCTCCGAGTCCTCCGTGAATCTGAGCAGACTGTCTCTTCTTTCGGGCGGAATAGAAGCAACAGAAAAATCACGCTTCACTGCCGAAAATGACATAACAAAATTCTATTCCGTCGGATTTTTTGACAACTGCGGTTGGGCAAAGGAGGGCGAGTTCTCGTGGCACAGCCTTACACCCGGCACACTTTCAATTGACAGCCGCTTCGGACGTGACCGTTTCAGACATCCTCTGATTTTCATTCGAAACAACCTGACAGAGCTGATATATTTCTCTCAGATCGGTTGGAGCGGCGGATGCAGATTTTCCGTTGATTACAATGCGGCGGCAGAGCAAAACGTCTGCTTGCTCGCTTTCAAAGCCGAAATCACCTCCCATAAACCGCTGATAAAAATTGAACCGAACAGCATATTCACCACGCCCGAAATTCATATGGGCGTTGTTTCGGGCGGACTTGACGACGCTGTTAACGAAATGCATAACCACATCAGGAAATCCGTTCTTGATATGTATGAAGCTGACCCGGGTAAATGCTTTGTCGGCGCAGGCATGGGTGCGGAGCACGACATGTCGGTTGAAACCTCCAAAGCTTTTATCGACCAATTTGCCGAAATGGGCGGCGAAATATTTATTGTTGATGCCGGCTGGGAGTGCCCTCCCGGAAAAGAAACGGAATGGGGCGAATACAACGGCAGAAACATTCCCGATGCCGACCGCTATCCGAACGGAATAGGCGAATTGCGCGGTTACTGCCATTCAAAGGGCTTGAAATTCGGCCTCTGGGTTGACATTGAAAACCTCGGCAGAAAATCCTTAATCATTGATGAGCATCCTGATTGGAGAGCAAAAAATATTTTCGGAATTCAAAGCGGAAATCTTATCGATATGAGCCGACCCGAAGTTGCCGAATGGGCAGAAAACGAGCTTGCAAGAATAATTTCGGAATATAAGCTCGATTTGTTGAGGGTTGACCACAACGTATCTTTCAAGGATTATTTCACCGTCAGAAACGGTGAATGTCTCTCAATCCGCCATCACCAAGCGGTTTATGAGATGTACAGAAGGCTCAAACGCAGATTCCCGAATGTTATATTTGAAAACTGTGCAGGCGGCGGAGCACGCACCGACCTCGGCATGATGAAGAATTTTAACCACACATGGGTTTCGGACTGCCAGAGAGCACCTTATTCCGTTATGATTACAAACGGTATGACCATGGCACTGCCGCCCGAGCGAGTTGACCGCCTTTTTGCAGGAATGGGATGCCATGACCAGGGTTCGCTTGATTTGCACATGAGAAACACCATGCTCACTCACATGTCGCTCAACGTTGTCGCACCCGCAGCGGCGCAGGCAAATCCCGTGCAGATGGAATTCGTACGCCACAGCGTTGATATATACAAAAACTTCATCAGAAAATTCCTGCCGAGTGCAAAAACTTATCACCATACTCCTGAAGCCGCAGGCTCACCCGACAGCGGGTTTTCAGCCCTTGAAATCGCTTCGCCCGACGGCAAACAGAGCGCAATCGCAGCTTTCACACTCACCCGCATGCAAGCAGAT
>JAZLCS010000190.1:0-2830 GCA_045614385.1 Acutalibacteraceae bacterium
CGGTCATCTCTGCGCCGCGCTTTCAACCATGGGCGATATAAGACCCGCCGCAAGCATTCTTGTTTATCCCTGCATTCTCGAAAACATGAGTAAAATTCTTGCCTTCCCTGTGCCCGGGATTGATGATAAGGTGGATGAAAAAACACCGCCTGCATTTATTGTTGCGGCATGCGAGGATAACCTTGTGCCGATTGAAAATTCGCTTGCATATGCTTCAGCTCTTGATAAAGCGAAGATTCCGTTTGAGATGCATATTTATGAAAAGGGTTATCACGGCTTTTCGCTTGCGGATAACACCGTTTACGGCAAAGCAGAGGCAGACTATTGTGCTCATATAAAAGGCTGGTTTGACCTTTGTATAACATGGCTTAATAAGAGATATGAATAAAACATAGGGGCTGTCGGTTATGACAGCCCCTATGCTCTTCGGTAAAGTTCCGCTAAATTAGCAAGCTCATTTGCAAGCTCAAAGTTGATATCATCTTTTTCCGCCCTCCACAGCCAGTTGTTTTCGGCAGTGGAGGGCGTGTTCATTCTTGCCCATGAACCGAGGCGCAACAAATCCTGCATGGTCAGAATCGCCGTTTCGCCCACACTTGCGAGAACGGATTTAATAACACCTTTGCATCGCCCTTCAGCTCCGTTCAGTCGCAGATATTTTTCTGCAAACTCAACATCGCTCGGATCAGCATTTTCAAACCAGCCTTCAATTGTGTCATTATCGTGTGTGCCGACATAAACAACGCAGTTTTTGAGGTAGTTATGAGGCAGATAATCACTATTTTCGCGGCTGTCAAAAGCAAACTGTAAAACCTTCATGCCGGGAAAGCCTGTTTCTTTTAACAGATTTGTGACATCATCATCAATGAATCCCAAATCCTCTGCAATGATATCGATTTTGCCCAGAGAAGTCTCAACAGCCTTGAAAAATTCTGTTCCGGGGCCTTTCAGCCAAAGTCCGTTAACTGCGTTTTCGTTGCCGTACGGCACGGCGTAATATGACGAAAATCCTCTGAAATGGTCAATTCTCAGCCTGTCAAAAAGCGTCAGCGAATGCTCAAGCCGCCTTATCCACCAGCGGTAGCCGTCTTTTCGCATATATTCCCAGTCAAAAACAGGGTTGCCCCAAAGCTGACCTTCGCTGCTGAAGGCGTCGGGCGGCACTCCTGCAACGCGGGTCGGGTTAAAATCGTCATCCAACTCGAACTGTTTCGGATTTCCCCAAACATCTGCGCTGTCATGCGCAACATAAATCGGCAAATCTCCTATTATCCGAACTTCATTCTTGCCTGCATATTCTTTCAGCCTTTTCCATTGTCTGAAAAAGAGGAACTGAACGGTACGGTGATATTCGGTTTCGTACGAAAGCAGTGATTTAGCGCCGTCAACCGCCTGCTCATTTCTCAGTTTCAGACCAAGCGGCCATTGATACCACGGTTTGCCGCCGAAAGAATTTTTGAGAGCCATAAACAAAGAATAGTCATCAAGCCAGAAAGCATTTGCTGCGCAGAATTCCGAAAAATCGTCGTCTGCCTGAAATTTTGAAAAGGCATTTCTTAAAACCTTTGCGCGTTGCTCATAGATTTTACCGTAGTCAACCATTCGGGGGTTATCTCCCCAATCTGCATTTTCATATTCATCTTTTTTCAGCAATCCGTCTTCATAAAGAAGGTCAAGGTCAATCAGAAAAGGATTGCCCGCAAAGGCGGAGAAGGACTGATAGGGCGAATTGCCGAATCCCGTCGGATTCAGCGGCAGAATCTGCCAGTATTTCTGTTTTGCTGCTTTAAGAAAATCGACAAAATTATATGCATCCTTGCCGAGAGTGCCTATGCCGAACGGAGAGGGCAGGGAGGTGATGTGAAATAAAACACCGCTGCTTCTCATATTGATGCGGCGGTTTCTTTGTCAAAGAAATGGGCGAAATCGGGGTCTATAAAAAGCTTGACGCTGTCGCCTGCACTGATCTTTTCTTCTGCTTTGATGCGGGCAATGTGCCTTTTTCCCGAAAGCTCAAAATAAACATTCGTTTCGCTACCCGTCATTTCCGCAATTTCGGCGTTTACGGTCACGGCGCAGCATTTTTTTGTGTCTGCATCGGCGGCAGAAAGAATATGCTCGGGGCGTATGCCTGCAATAACGGTTTTACCCGCGTAATTTTCGAGACTTGCGGTCTTGCTTTTCGGAATATCAAAGGAATAGCTTGAAAATTCAGCCCGAAGTTTTCCCGATTCTTTAATGATTTTTACATCTATGAAATTCATCTGAGGCGAACCTATAAAACCTGCAACAAACATGTTTGCAGGCTCACTATAGAGCTTCTGGGGGGTGTCAAATTGCTGAATAACGCCCTTATCCATAACCACTATTCTGTCTGCCATTGTCATGGCTTCTGTCTGATCATGGGTAACATAAACAAAGGTGGTTTGCAGCTTTTGGTGAAGCATTGTTATCTGGCTTCTCATTTCTGTTCGCAGTTTGGCATCAAGGTTGGAAAGCGGTTCGTCAAGCAAAAAAACCTTTGGGTTTCTGACCATAGCTCTGCCAAGGGCAACTCTTTGGCGCTGACCGCCCGAGAGAGCTTTCGGCTTTCTGTCAAGATAAGGCTCAATTTCCAGGATTTTTGCCGCCCACATAACTTTTTCGTCAATTTCCTTTTTGGGAGTTTTTTTCAGCTTTAACGCAAAAGCCATATTTTTATAAACAGTCATATGGGGATAGAGCGCATAACTTTGAAATACCATTGCAATATCTCTGTCTTTCGGATGGATATCATTCACCTTTTTATCGTCTATAAACAGCTCGCCTGATGATATATCCTCAAGTCCTG
>JAZLCS010000191.1:0-2424 GCA_045614385.1 Acutalibacteraceae bacterium
CAAAAACAATCCGTAACGGAAGGATGATATATATGAAATATGCGGTAGTGCTTTATGACGGAATGGCGGACTATCCCGTTCCCGCACTCGGCGGCAAAACTCCTATGGAGCTTGCAAAAAAGCCCAACTTCGATGCACTTGCAAGCAAGGGCAGAGTAGGTCTTGTAAGAACCGTTGCAGACGGTCTTAAACCCGGCAGTGACGTTGCAAATCTCAGCGTTCTCGGCTATGACCCCAAGGTTTGCTATACGGGCCGTTCGCCGCTTGAGGCTGTTAGCATCGGCGTTAAGATGAAGGATACCGATGTTGCTCTTCGCTGTAATGTTGTTACGCTCAGCGACGAGGAAAACTATGAAGATAAAACCATGATTGACTATTCCGCAGGCGATATTTCAAGCGAAGATGCGGCGGAAATCATCAAAACCGTTCAGGAGCATTTCGGCAACGATGAGTTCAGATATTATAACGGCGTAAGCTACCGTCATTGCCTTATCTGGAACAACGGCACAACAGACCTCGGCAAAATGACTCCTCCTCACGATATATCGGGCAGAGTTGTCGGCGAATATCTTTCAACCGCACCCAACGCCGAAAAACTTATTGCTATGATGAAAGAAAGCTACGAGCTTCTCAAAGACCACCCTGTTAACAAAAAAAGAATTGCAGAGGGCAAGGCTCCCGCAAACTCAATCTGGCTTTGGGGTGAGGGCAGTAAACCCGCTCTTTCCGATTTTGAAGAAACCTACGGCGTAAAGGGCAGTATCGTTTCTGCGGTTGACCTTCTCAAGGGCATCGCAATCTGTGCAGGCATGGGTGTTCCCGAGGTTGAGGGTGCAACGGGTTATATCGACACGAACTTTGAGGGCAAGGCTCAGGCGGCTGTTGACGAATGGAAAAACGGAAAAGACCTCGTTTATATCCATATTGAAGCGCCCGATGAATGCGGTCACAGAAACGAGCCCGAAAACAAAATCCGTGCAATCGAGCTTATTGACGAGCGCGTTTTGCCGATTATCCTTGATTATCTTAACGGATGCGGTGAGGATTATAAGATTATGATTCTTCCCGACCATCCCACACCCATTGTTACGAAAACTCACGCTTCAGACCCCGTACCCTTTATGATTTATCATAAGAACGGCGAGATTGACGGCGTTGAAACAATAAATGAAACCACAGCCAAGGCAACAGGCGACTTCGTTGAAATCGGCTGCGGACTGATGAAAGAATTTCTGGAGGCATAAAAATGAGCAACTATAAAATTAATACTAAATGCATTTTAAGCGGTTATTCACCCAAGAACGGCGAACCCAGACAGGTTCCCATTTCGCAGAGCACAACCTTCAAATATGATTCAAGCGTTGAAATGGGCAAGCTTTTCGACCTTGAGGCTTCGGGCTATTTCTACACCCGTCTTGCAAATCCCACCAATGACGCCGTTGCGGCAAAAATTGCCGACCTTGAAGGCGGTGTTGGCGCGATGCTCACATCATCGGGTCAGGCGGCTTCGTTCTATTCGATTTTTAATATCGCAGGTGCAGGTGATCATGTTATCAGCGCATCAACAATCTATGGCGGCACATTCAATCTTTTCAACGTTACCATGAGAAAGCTCGGAATTGACTTCACTTTCGTAAGTCCTCAGGCATCGGAAGAAGAGCTCAATGCCGCTTTCAGACCCAACACAAAAGCTGTTTTTGCAGAGTCACTTTCAAACCCTGCTCTTGAAGTGCTTGATTTTGATAAGTTTGTGAATGCGGCTCATTCGCACGGCGTCCCCCTTATTATCGACAACACTTTCCCGACTCCCGTTAACTGCCGACCCTTTGAACTCGGCGCGGATATCGTTATCCACTCAACAACAAAATACATGGACGGTCACGCAACAAGCGTTGGCGGCGTAATTATTGACGGCGGCAAATTTGACTGGGCACAGAATGATAAGTTCCCCGGTCTCACAACTCCCGACGATTCATACCACGGCATCACTTATACAGAACGCTTCGGCAACGCCGCATATATCACAAAATGCATGGCACAGCTTATGCGTGACCTTGGCTCAATTCCTTCGCCCTTCAACGCATTCCTCCTCAATCTCGGACTTGAAACTCTTCCTCTGAGAATTGAAAGACATTGCTCAAACGCTCTTGCGGTTGCGGAATTCATCCGTGACAGCGGCTGCGCAATTGAGGTTACCTATCCCGGCATGAAGGGAAGCAAGGGCTACGAGCTTGCTCAGAAATATATGCCGAGCGGTACAAGCGGCGTTATTTCATTCAGAATAAAGGGCGGCAGAGATGCGGCAACAAAGTTTATGGACAGCCTCAAGATTGGCGAAATCGCAACCCATGTTGCCGATGCGCGCACCTGCTGCCTGCACCCCGCAAGCACAACTCACCGCCAGCTCACACCTCAGGAGCTTAT
>JAZLCS010000192.1:0-4179 GCA_045614385.1 Acutalibacteraceae bacterium
AGCGCTTCGCATTGCTCCTTGTTTCTTCACCTCACCGCCTCGCTTTATCCGCCACCGGCGGCGCAGCGGCGGTTCGCCCCACGCCGGTTCCCGCCGCGGTCGTTCGAGCTCTTTGTAAAACAAAAAAGACACCTGAAAAGGTGTCTTCTTTGTTTGGCGGAGAAGGGGAGACTCGAACTCCCGCGCCGGTTACCCGACCTACGCCCTTAGCAGGGGCGCCTCGTCACCAACTTGAGTACTTCTCCATTGGTAACTATATATGAAATATATAATTTTTAAAATGGCGGAGAGAGTGGGATTCGAACCCACGGTACCCGTAAAGGTACGACGGTTTTCAAGACCGTTCCGTTATAACCACTTCGGTATCTCTCCGTTTGTTGCTACGATATTCTATCACAACATTTTAAGTATGTCAATAGATTTTTTTGAAATAAAATCTTTTCAACATTTTTTAATGACAAATGCCGCCCAAAGGGCGGCATTTGCTGTTTACTGCTTATTGCTTACCGCTTCAAGCACTTCCTGCTTGAATTCGCCGTAAATTTTGAATTTCTTTGAGAAGATAACAAGAGAAACAATCATCATAACGGGAGGAACGATGAACATAAGGAACGAAATTGCGCTCTTTGCCTGAGCAGTCTGCACAATCGCTTCGCCGTCGTATCCCGTAACCGTAAAGGTTGCATACATGATAATCGCCTGAATGGTGTAAGCCATTTTCTGAAGGAAGCCCTTCATCGAGAATGTGAGGCTCTGGTTGCGGCTTCCTGTTTTGTATTCGCCGTAGTCAACGCAATCGGCAAGCATAACAGTCTGGTTAACAAACATACTGCCTGTGCCGAGAGAGGTAAGGATGTAGCAGATACCGAGAAGTGTGACGTTGCCGGGAATGAGATATCCCATAAAAGCCATGCCTATGTAACCTGCCGCTGCCATGCTGAGCGAAAGCTTGTAAATCGAGCGGTTATTCATAAACTTTGAGCATATGGGAACAACGAGGATTGCAAGCACAGAACCGACCGTGCCCATAAGATTAAACTTTGACTGCAAAGTAAGGTCACCGAGAACGGAAGTGAAATAATAGCTGCTGATGCCCGATGTCATATAGAAACCTGCGTTTGAAATCATCGCAAAGAGCATGAAAACAAGAAGCTGGTCGTTCTGCTTGATAACATTAATCGCAGCCTTGAATGAGAACTTTTCTTTGTTAACAACAATGCGTCTTTCTTTTGTTGAAAGAACACTGATTGCCGCAAAGAAGATAAGACCGATTGCTGTAATAATTGACCACTTGCCGAAACCTTTGCTGAGCGTGTCGGAGCTCATTGCATCAAGCTTGCTGCCTGCAACGCCGCCGAAAAACGCAACGGCGATGGGTGTGAAAATCGAGATAATTCCCTGGCCGAGGCCCGAAAATGCTCTTGCAATGGTGGAAACAAGGTTTCTGTCTTTTTCTTCACTTGCAAAAGATGGTACCATTGACCAAAACGGAATGTCAGCGAGGGTATTGGTCATGCCCCAAAGCACATAAAGCACGGCGGCATAAATATAAAGACCAACCGAACCCGAGGCAAAACCGGGGTTGTTAAAGAGCAAGCAGAGCACAATGGCATTGATGGTTGCGCCCGTAATAATCCAAGGGCGGTATTTGCCCATTTTGGTGTGAGTACGGTCAACGATCATGCCCATCATGGGGTCATTGATGCCGTCCCAGAGTCTTGCAAGGGGAGTTATGATAAGAAGAAAAGCGGGACTTATGCCGAGAGCATTTGTAAGGAATATCGAGAGATAGGAATAGAACATTCCGTAGCTTAGGTCAAGACCTATCGCGCCCACGCCGTAGCCGAGTTTTTCTCTGAGAGATATTTTGTTCATGTTATTCCTCCGTTATCAAAATATTATAGTGTAGGGCGGGATGCCTGCATCCCGCCGGGTAATCCGCATGATTACATAACAATATCGCAAAAACGATACGGTGGCTTGAGGGCAAGCCACCCTACGATATTTACAGGGATTATGATTTGTATTCAAAGCTCTGTTCAGCTTCAAGAGCCTTGAGATATCTGCGGCATTCTTCCTTGGCTTTTTCGAGGTCGAGGTCGAGATAATTGCCGCATTCTTTTCTTGTGTTACCGAAAACCTCGCCTTCATAAGCGATGATATCCGCAAGAATTTTCTTTGTTATTCCAAGGATTTTTGCATTGTCTGCGTTTCTGACGAGAAGATAAAATCCCGTTCTGCAGCCCATAGGCCCGAAATAGATGACGTCGTCTTTTATTTCGGAATTTCTGACAAATGTTGCAAACATGTGCTCAACCGTGTGGGCGGTTGTCGTGTCCATAAAATCGCCCGAATTGGGCACGCGGGTGCGCAAATCATAGGTGGTAATGTCGCCGTCAATGCGCGAAACATAAATGCCCTCCGTGAGAAGGTCATGGTCAACGGTGAAGCTGGTTATTCTGTTCATGGCTGACATCCTTTCTGCGTTTGATTATTGAAACAATAAGTGTATATATCGGTAAAATATATAAATATCCGGCAAGAAGAAGCGACGCGGTCGGCGCGCCTGCGGATGCAAGAGGAACGGCACCGGCTATTGACCAAGGCACAAGCGGTGAGATAACAACCGCCGAGTTTTCAAGGTTGATTGCGGCTTTACCGGGATTTTTTTCATTGCCTTCGCAAAGCTGATGCGTGAGAATTATCGCAAGAGTTTGGTTGCATGAGATGAGTGATGTGAAAATCGAGGTTATCATAGTTGCGCCGAACGGCGTTGTTTTTTTGCTTAAGACATCGGTTTTTTCTTTCAGAGAATTCAGAAGCCCCGTTGCGGAAAATATTCCCGAATATGCCGACGAAAGGCAGACTATCGCTGCCGACTTGAGCATGGAAACAAGACCGCCGCCGTCAATCATATGTTTGATTTCTGCTGTTTCAGCTTCAAACCCCGATATCATTATCTTAAGAAACTCAAGGATTTCAACCTTTTGAACGGCAAGCCCGACAATGAGTGCCGAGGCAATGCTTGCTATCATTGCAAACTTAACCTTTACTTTGAATAATGATAATGTCAATATTACAACTGCAGGAATAACCGAAAGCCAATGCAGATTAAATTCCGTTGAAAACATTGAGTCGAGGTCGGGGATTTCACCGCCGTCACCTGCCGAAAATCCGAGAATCATGTACATAATGCAGGTCAATATAAACGGTAGTGCGGCAGTGCGGAACATATTCTTTATGTTGGTGAAAATATCGGTTTTTGTGAGTTCCGAAACGAGAAGTGCGCTTGTTGAAACGGGTGAGCATCTGTCGCCGAAAAGCACGCCCGAAAGCATTGCGCCGCCTGCGACAGCAGGGTTTATGTTCATCGAATAAGCCATCGTCATGCAGATAACTCCGATTGTTGCCGCAGAACCGAATGATGTTCCCATAAGGAACGAAACGCCGCAGCAGAGAAGAAAAGTCATAAGCACGAAAATGCTTGGATTTATGAGCTTCACCGCCGACGAAATGATGAACGGAATCGTGCCGCTTGCCCGCCATGATGCGGTGAGCATTCCCACGATAAGAAAAACAATCAGAACATTTTTGGCGGTTTTCACACCGTCAAAAATCATTTTTAATATTGATTTGAATGAGTGCTTTTTGATTAATGCGTATGCAGAAAAAATAATAAGACCTGCCGTGAGCGCATAAAGCACGGATGCGTCAAGAATAAGACACACTGCCAGCGCAAGACAAAATAAAGATAAAGTTAATATTTCCATAAATACGACCGAAAATTTCAAGAAATTTATGCTGTTACAGCAGCTTTATGCCTCCCTCTGATGAGGGAGGTGGATTTTGCGAAGCAAAAGACGAAGGGAGAGAAAAGATAATTGCACAAAGAATTTTATCGTTACGAAAAATCATCTCTCCTTCAGTCCTACGGACAGCTTCCTCATCAGATGAAGCCAAAGGGGTAAGCCGCCGGTCAAAATAAAAATCGTGCGGAATTAATCCACACCGATTATATATCATATTCTTACTTTTTTCAAGCAAAACAGCATATTCTCGCCTCCTTCCGCTCCGATATGTATATAGTTACTAAAAAGATTTTGGAAAAATCGTATATATTTTCTTAAAAATATATGGAAATTTGTTTTTATATCTGTTATAATCTGTAGTGGCTCATTC
>JAZLCS010000193.1:0-10116 GCA_045614385.1 Acutalibacteraceae bacterium
AGCTTCGCAAGAAGAGCGGCGGTTTCTTCGGCAGTGGTGAAAGCACAGGCTCTGTCGGCGTTGTAACAATCAACCTGCCCAGAATCGCATATCTTGCTGAAAATGAGGCGGATTTCTACAGAAGACTTGATAAGATGATGGATATTGCCGCCCGTTCGCTCAACGTTAAGCGCACCATTATCACAAAGCTTCTTGATGAGGGTCTTTATCCCTACACAAAGAGATATCTCGGCACTTTTGCAAACCATTTCTCAACCATCGGTCTTGTCGGCATGAACGAAGTCGGTCTCAACGCAAACTGGCTCAGAGCTAACATGACAGAAGCAAAGACTCAGCAGTTTGCAAAGGATGTTCTTAACCACATGAGAGAGCGTCTTTCCGACTATCAGGAAGAATACGGTGATCTCTATAACCTTGAAGCAACCCCCGCCGAATCCACCTCTTACCGTCTTGCAAAGCACGACGTTAAGCGTTATCCCGGTATCATCACCGCTTCTGACGGAACTCCTTATTACACCAACAGCTCTCATCTTCCCGTTGGCTACACAGAGGATGTTTTCGAAGCTCTCGATATGCAGGATGAGCTTCATACTCTTTATACTTCGGGCACGGTTTTCCACGCCTTCCTCGGCGAAAAGCTTCCCGATTGGAAGTCAGCAGCAACTCTTGTCAGAAAGATTGCAGAAAACTACAAGCTTCCCTATTATTCAATTTCTCCCACTTATTCCGTATGTAAAGACCACGGATATATCGCAGGCGAGCATTTCACTTGCCCCACATGCGGTCAGAACGCCGAGGTTTACAGCCGTATTACAGGCTATTACAGACCCGTTCAGAACTGGAACGACGGTAAAACTCAGGAATATAAGGAGCGCAAGGTTTATAACATTAACAGCTCCGATATTACAAAGCACGGCACAGTTAAACCTGCTGCTGCAAAGGCAAATATTGACGATATCGAAGATGACTGCGGTCTTGCAGACGGCATTTATCTTTTCAAAACAGCAACCTGCCCCAACTGTAAGGTAGCTATTTCTCTGCTTGACAAAGCGGGAATTGCCGTTCAGGAGCTTATGGCTTATGAAAACGAAGCTCTTGCAATGCAGCTTGGCGTAAGACAGGCACCTACTCTTGTTGTTGTTTCGGGCGGCGAAGCAGACAAGTATGCAGGCGTTGCCGAAATCAAGAAATTTATCGATGCTGCAAAGAGTGCGGCAATCTGAGGAATGAAGCATTATGCATGACATTATAGTAATCGGTGCAGGGCCTGCGGGGCTTACCGCGGCGCTCTATGCACTGCGCGCGGATAAATCCGTTCTCGTTCTTGAAAAAGCAACCTTTGGCGGTCAGATAACTTATTCTCCGCAGATTGAGAATTATCCCGGCTTTGCTCAGATGAGCGGCAACGAATTTGCCGAAAAGCTCATTGACCAGGTTATTTCTCAGGGCGCAGAGATTGAAATGGAAAATGTAACCGCTATCCGCAACAACGGCGCAACAAAAACCGTTGTTACCGAGGACGGCGAGCACGAAGCAAAGGCTGTTATTATTGCAACAGGCGTTAAACACAGGCATATCGGATTACCGAACGAAAATGAGCTTGTCGGTGCAGGTGTTTCCTATTGTGCGGTTTGCGACGGAGCATTCTTCAAGGGTCAGACCGTTGCGGTTCTCGGCGGCGGAAACTCCGCTTTGCAGGAGGCTGTGCTTCTCTCCGAAGGTTGCAAAAAGGTTTATGTTATTCAGAACCTTGATTATTTCACGGGCGAAGCACGCCTTGTTGAAAAGCTGAAAACAAAGGATAACGTTGAGTTCATTATGGGCACGGTTATCTCTGCCCTTAATGGCGAACAGGAGCTTGAAAGTCTCTCTCTTCGCAAGGAATCCGACGGCTCCGAAACCGAGCTTAAAGTTAACGGACTTTTTGTTGCCATCGGTCTTGTTCCCGAAAACGAAGCCTTTGCCGAAATCGCAGGGCTCAATGAATGGGGTTATATCGATTCCGATGAAAGCTGTGTAACCAAAACAGCGGGCGTTTTTGTGGCAGGTGACTGCCGCAGCAAGCAGATAAGGCAGATAACAACTGCCACGGCTGACGGTTCCGTTGCCGCCCTTGCCGCTTGCAGATATATTGACTCAATGTAATCAAAGGCTGCCATTGGCAGCCTTTTTGCTTGGATTTTATATTAATTATGTAACTTTTTTGAAATTTTAATTTAAAATCTATGATATAATATATCGTGTGCAGGAGGTGCGGAGATGAAAACAAACATAAAAATTGCCGTTTTCGGTGTGTTAGCCGTTATTGCATCTGTGATAATTGTCGGTTATGTTCTGTATGAACCCGTTCAGGTTGTTATTGATGCGGGTCACGGCGGTAAGGATGTCGGAGCGGAATATAACGGCAGATATGAAAAGGATGATAATCTTGCACTTGCGTTGCTCGTTGATGAAAAGCTTTCCGATATGGGTATTGAGTCTTATTTGACAAGAAGCAAAGATAAAAAAACAAGTCTTGAAAAACGTTGTCAGATTGCAAACAGAAAGAAAGCGCAGCTTTTTGTTTCGCTCCACCGTAACAGCGCCGAAGGGGCAAACGGTGTTGAAATCTGGGTGAATAGCGAAGCAGGTGAAACGGATTTGGCTCTTGCTGAAAACATTCTCAATTCGCTTGATGCAGTCGGAATATCCCAAAACAGGGGAGTTAAGTCCGGATACGCACGCGGTGAGGGGAATTATTATGTCAACAGCCACACCGATATGCCGTCTTGTCTTGTTGAACTCGGCTTTATCAACAGCGCAACCGACAATGAATTGCTTGACCGTAACATGGATGCCTATGCTCATGCAATAGCCGAAGCAATTGAAAAAACGCTAAACGAAACGGAGCGGTGATTTTACACCGCTCCGTGTTTTGTTTTATGCCATTTCTTTTGCAAGCAGCTTAATCTGCTCAATATTTTCTTCCTTTATGCCCGAATGAATTGTGACAGTTGTTTCAGCAAATGAAATATCTTTGCTGCCCTCAAACATTTTGTTGATTTTTTTTGCAACAAGTGGTGCCCAGCTTCCGTTTTCAATAATTCCGATTAAGCGGTTTTTATAACCTCTCTCGGTCAGTTCGTTAATGAATTCACGCATGAACGGGAAAATATCGCCGTTATATGTGGTGGAAGCGAGAACAATTTTGCCGTAACGGAAAGCATCTTCAACAGCCTCTGCCATATCGCAGCGGGCAAGGTCATTAACGGCAACCTTGGGGCAACCTTTCTCTTTCAGCTCTTGCGCAAGCAGTTCGACAGCTTTTTTTGTGTTGCCGTAAACCGATGTGTAACAAATTACAACGCCTTCGCTTTCAATGCCGTATGATGACCATGTGTTGTATAAATCAAGATAATATCCGAGATTTTCTGTCAGAACAGGGCCGTGAAGCGGGCATATTGTCCGAATGTCAAGCCCTTCAAGTTTTTTGAGCGCGGCCTGAACCTGAACGCCGTATTTGCCGACTATGCCGAAATAATATCTGCGCGCCTCGCATGCCCAGTCTTCGTCTGCATCGAGTGCACCGAATTTGCCGAAAGCATCGGCAGAAAACAGAATTTTATCTTCGCTGTCATATGTCACCATAACCTCGGGCCAATGCACCATGGGAGCTGTGCAGAAGGTGAGCGTGCGGTTGCCGAGCGAGAGCGAATCGCCGTCTTTAACGGCTATTCTTCGGTCGGAATAATCATTTCCGAAAAATTTCTTCATCATAACAAACGCCTTATCCGTTGCAACGATAATCGCTTCGGGGTAGGCGTCGGCAAAAGTGCCGATATTCGCGGAATGGTCGGGCTCCATATGCTGAACAATAAGATAATCGGGGGATTTTTCGCCCAGTGCTTTTCTTATATTGCCAAGCCATTCGTCACCGAATTTGGCATCAACCGTGTCCATAACGGCGATTTTTTCATCTTCAATGACATATGAATTATACGCCATTCCGTTGGGAACAATGTACTGCCCCTCAAACAAATCAATGTTATGGTCATTAACGCCGACATACTTAACGTTTTTGGCAATCATTTCAAAAACTCCTTATCCTAATAAAATATCAAAAACAAGCATCACGCAAAAGCCTGCAAGCAAGGAATAGGTTGCTCCGCGTTCGCTGCCGTGTGCGTGTGTTTCGGGTATCATTTCATCGCTGATGACATAAAGCATTGTTCCGCCCGCAAAAGCAAGAGCAAAGGGCAGAATTGCCGCCGATATACTGACGGCGAAATAACCGATTAAAGTGCCGGCAACCTCGACAATGCCGGTTATAACGGCGATTAAAAATGTTTTGCCGTGGCTCATTCCTGCAGCAAGCATGGGTGCAATAATTACCAAACCTTCAGGAATGTTTTGCAGTGCAATGCCGCCTGCAATTGTCAAAGCTTCGTTTGTATTGCCTGTGCCGAAGCCGACCCCTGCCGCAATTCCTTCGGGCAGATTGTGAATTGCAATTGCAATAACAAACAGCAATACCTTGTTGAGCTGTTGCTGCTTTTCGGGATGAGATTCATTGTCTGCGCCTGAAAGCTTATGCAGATGCGGTACAATTTTGTCAATGATATTAACACAAAATGCGCCGCAAAAAATTCCCGAAACAGTTACAATAAGAGGATGCTTATCGCCGTATTCAAGTGAGGGAAGAATAAGACCGATAACAGCCGCAGCAAGCATGACTCCGGCTCCAAAGGACAGAACAATGTCACTGAATTTGTGGCTGATTTTTTTGAAAACAAAGCCGAATACAGCCCCGATGACCGAAGCACCGCCGACACCGAGGGCTGTAAGCAGAACAATCTGCATGCAACACAGCTCCTTCCGTGATGAATTTCTGTTTATTTTATTTTATCATATATCATTATAAATTTAAAGTGCTTTTTTTCTCCATATCTGTTTTAACCGAAAATGCTTGCCGATGCTTGAAAAAGCAGGTGAAATATGATAAAATTAAAAAGAAATTTAAACTGAGGAGAGGATAAAATGATTAAACATATTGTTTGTTTCAAATTGAAGAATAACAGTCCCGAAGAATGCGAAAAAGCAAAGGAGGTTTTGCTTTCAATGCAGGGCAACGTGCCCGAACTCAGAGGAATAGAAGTCGGAATAGATTTTCTTCACTCCGAGCGTTCATATGATTTGATACTTGAAGTTTTGCTTGATGATGAGGCGGCGCTTGAAAGCTATCAGAATGACCCGTATCACTGCTCGGTGGTCAAAAAGCATATGCATGCAGTCAGAGAAGCAAGCATTGCTGTTGATTATCTGATTGACGGCTGATTTTATATATGTTAAAATTACCAAGAAAATAAATTTCTTTCAGGGGTGATTTTTTTGTGGGTGAACTAAAGAAGAAAGTATACAAATATGTAGGTAAGGTTGTTAACTATGTTACAACCGCAACTTCGCAGGGAACTTCAAGCGGCTCTCTGGGAAAAGATTTTGTTCCTGCGCCTGAAATTGTGAAGCTTTGCCGCGAGGTCGGAGCGGAAGGCATAGTTATGCTCAAAAATAACAATAAAGTTTTGCCGATAACCGAGGATAGGGTTGTTTCTGTTTTCGGCAGAGTGCAAAACGATTATTTTTATGTCGGCTACGGCTCGGGCGGCGATGTTAAAGTTCCTTATAAAGTCAGCCTTATGCAGGGCATAAAAAACAACGGCAAAATCAGAATCAATGAGCTTCTTGCGGCAACATATGAGAAGTGGAGTGCCGCAAATCCCGTGGATGACGGCTTCTGGGGTCACTGGCCCATGTGTTATGACGAAATGCCCGTTGATGTTTCAATGGCGAGAACTGCGGCTTCAATGTCCGACACGGCTTTGGTTGTTATCGGCAGGGCTGCGGGAGAGGACAGAGAAAACAAGCTTGAAAAGGGCAGCTATTATCTGACCGATACCGAAAAGCAGCTTCTTGATTCGGTAACAAGTGCGTTTGAGAAGGTTGTTGTTTTATTCAACTGCGGCGGCATCATGGATATGTCGGAAATCGAGAAATACGGCGATAAAATTTCATCGGTTCTTTATGTCTGGCAGTCGGGTATGGAAAGCGGCAACGCAATTGCCGATGTTCTTTCGGGCGATTCTTTCCCGAGCGGCAAGCTTACGGATACCGTTGCAAGACGCTATGAAGATTATCCCGGAAGCAAGGATTTCGGTGACAGAAAGTATAACTGCTACACAGAAGATATCTATGTCGGTTACCGTGGTCTTGAAACCTTCGGCAAGGATAAGGTGCTTTATCCTTTCGGCTTCGGAATGGGATATACTGATTTTTCTGTTGAAAATATCAATTGTGCATGCGATAAGGAAAATTTGACTGTCAGTGCTGAAGTTAAAAACACAGGTGATTATGCAGGTAAAGAGGTTTTACAGCTTTATTTTGAAGCTCCCTGCGGCAGGCTCGGCAAGCCTTCAAGGCAGCTTGCGGCTTTTGTGAAAACAGATAAACTCTTGCCCGGTGAGAGCGAAACGGTTAAGCTTTCTCTGAAAATCAACGATATGGCATCTTATGATGACGAAACAGAGCATTCATATATCCTTGAAAAGGGTGTATATAGAATATATCTCGGAACTGATGTTCGTTCGGCTGAAATCTGTTGTGAATATGAGCAGGAAAAGACCGAGATAATCAAACGCCTTTCGCAGACTGCAGCACCCGTTGAGGCGTTTGACCGCATCAAATATATCGACGGAAAAGTTACATATAAGCAGGTTCCGCTTGCAAAATACAGCCTTAAGGATATTATAATTAAAAATCTGCCTCAGGCTGTTGAGCAGACGGGTGACAGAGGCTATAAGCTGGCGGATGTGAAGAACGGCAAGGTCACTATGCAGCAGTTTGTTGCTCAGCTGAATAATGAAGAGCTTGAAGCAATCAGCAGGGGAGACTATGTTATGAACAGCCCCCTCGGTGCAGCAGGTAATGCGGGCACCTTCGGCGGCGTTCTCGAATCGCTGAGAAACAAGGGCGTTCCCGCGGTAACAACAACCGACGGCCCTTCGGGCATCCGCATAAATGAAGGCGCATCTCTTCTGCCGGTTGCAACAGAGCTTGCGTGCTCGTGGAATCCCGCGCTTGTTGAAGCTCTTTATGAACAGGTCGGCAAAGAAATGACAAGAGTAGGCTCTCATGTTTTGCTTGCTCCGGGCATGAATATCCACAGAAATCCGCTTTGCGGCAGAAACTTTGAATATTTTTCCGAAGACCCGTTGCTCACCGGTATTATGGCATCGGCGATAGTCAAAGGTGTTCAAAAAGCGGGAGTTTCTGCTTGTCCCAAGCATTTTGCATGCAACAATCAGGAAACAAACAGAATTTACAATGATTCGCGTGTGTCAGAGCGTGCGTTGCGTGAAATATATCTCAAGGGCTTTGAAATATGCGTTAAAACGGCAAAACCGCAGAATATAATGACATCATATAACAAAATCAACGGTGTGTGGGGTCATTATAATTATGAGCTTTGTGTCCGCATTCTTCGCGGTGAGTGGGGCTATGAAGGAAACATTATGACCGATTGGTGGATGCGTTCATCAAAGTCGCCCGAATTCCCGCTGATAAAAGACCAGGCTTATCGCGTGCGCGCGGGTGTCAATGTGCTTATGCCCGGCGGCGGAAGAACAGGCAGGCGTAAACCTGACGGAACCTTGCTCAAAACCTTGGGCAACGATGGCGGAATCACTCTCGGCGAGCTTCAACAGAATGCGGTTCATGTATTGAATTTCGTTATGAACAGCTACGCCATAAAATAAAGGAGGATGAAAATGGCTTATTTACCTATGACCGAGTATGAAAATTCGAGCGAAGCGGTCAGAAAAGAATATGAAGATCAGATTGCAAAACACGGCAGAATAACCAACATGAAGAGGACTCTTCTTCATAATGTTCCTGCATTTAAGGCGTATATGGAGTGGTATACCCTCTATGACCAGCTTGTTCCCGTTATCGGAGAAAGAGCAATTTCAATTTTTTCGCTTGCAATTTCAACCGGAAACGATTGCCTTATATGTTCAACATTTTTCAGAAAAATTCTTGTTGATTCGGGAGATGACCCGGATAATCCGACTCTCACTGAAACCGAGCAGCTTCTCACGAAATTCGGTGCGGCAATAACGAGCGACCCTCATCATATTTCAAAAGATATTTATCGCGCTCTTGCCGAAAAATTTTCGGTTGAGGAAATTGTGCTTCTTATTTCGTTTGCGGGCATAATGTATGCAACCAATCTTTTTAACACGGTTGCAAAGGTTCCTCTTGATGAAGTGCTTATAAATTATCAGAAAAAAGGAGAAAATTAAAATGGGTGATTTTGATAACAAAGTTGCGTTTATAACAGGCGCGGCTCACGGTCAGGGCAGAGCTGTTGCTCTTTCTCTTGCGGCAAAGGGTGCCGACATTGTTGCATTCGACGTTGCAAAGAAGATTGAATATCCCGCTTATTCTTTCGGAACAAGCGATGAACTTGTGAGCCTTAAGGCGGAAATTGAAGCTCTCGGCAGGAAATGCGTTATTGCAACAGGCGATGTAAGGGATGACGCTTCTGTTACCGCAGCCGTTGATGAGGCAATCAAAACCTTCGGGAAAATCGATATTCTTTTCAATAATGCAGGTATCTGCGCTTATGCTCCCGTAACGGAGATGACCGATGATGAATGGAATGCCATGATTGATATTAATCTTAAAGGCCCATTTATTGTAACGCGCAGAGTTGCTCCTCACATGATTAAAGCAAAAAGCGGCGTTATAATCAACAATTCATCCGTTATGGGCATGAGAGGCGGCAACAGACTTTCACATTATACCGCTTCAAAATGGGGGCTTACAGGTCTTACAAAAGCCTGGGCTATTGAGCTTGCGCCTCATAATATCCGCGTTGTAAGCATTCACCCCACCGGCGTTAATACTCCCATGAACGACGGCCTTGCAGAGCTTGAAGGTGCAACACCTCTTGAAATTGCAGAGCGTTCGGCAGGAAATCTTCTGCCTGTTCCCTGGATTGAACCGGAAGATGTTGCTCATCTTGTTGACTATATCGCAAGTGATAAGGCAAGGTATGCAACGGGTTCGCAGTTTGTTCTTGATGCGGGACTTCTTTCGGTTTGATTTAACATAAAAATCAGAGCCTTCCGTCAATTCGGAAGGCTCTTTGCTTATTTTATTCTCTTTTTAATTTCTTCAATGCTTAATTCGGTAAAAACGCCTTTTTTTGCGTGAAAGCATCTCTGCCCAAGCTCGAAAATATGAATATCGTTTTTTAATGAATCGGAGTAAACATTCACGAATTCCGCGTTGGGCATTGCTTCCGCAATGCGGAGCGGCTTTTGCTTGTCCTTGCAGTTAAAGCCCTGAATTTTGCCTGTTTTCGGGTCCATTCTTGTTGCAATCAGAGTGTGTACACCGTATTTTTTGCAAATCGGTCTGAGAAAGAATTCGGGAGATGCGGAGCAAACCACAATGGGTCTTTCTCCTCTGTTTTTCGGTTCAAAAACGGGATATATATTTTTTTCTTGGCTTTTCCAGAATTTTTCAGCCATCTTTTCTCCGTTGATAAACCGCAGAAAAGAAAAGCACCTTCCTTTATATTTATCACCGAATCCGAGAAAGAAAAGAATCAGATTCAGCAGCAACCATGGGCAGATAAAAATGAGATACGGTCTGTGCAGGATGCAGTAAAACAGAAAAACCGTTTCCGAATCCTGCGGATAAACCGTTTTATCAAAGTCATAAAGGTCAAATTTGTTATCAGACATCGATAGCTACCTTTTTGCCGTTAAGCTTAACTTCAGTTTCTTTTCCGCAAACAATAACTTTGAATTTGCCTTTACCTTCAAGGCTGCAGCTGAGAAGCTTGCCGTCTTTCCATTCAATGTCAACAACAACGCCGCCCTTGGCCCAAAGACCGCTGACCTTGCCGTCCTTCCACTTTGAGGGAAGTGCGGGAAGAATGTAGATTCTGTTTTCACGGCTTTGCATCAGCATTTCGGTAATACCGCTTACAAAACCGAAGTTGCCGTCAATCTGGAACGGGGGATGAGCATCGAAAAGGTTTTCGTATGTACCGCCGCCTTTGGTGTAGTTTAT
>JAZLCS010000194.1:0-6333 GCA_045614385.1 Acutalibacteraceae bacterium
ATATTATATGCGGACGACTGTTTTTATGAAACAAAAACGGCGGGAGCAAGCCCCCGCCATACATTAAATTCAATTTTACGGGCAATTCGTAAATCGCCCCAACAATTACGAATCCCGAATTAAAACATTAATCCTCAATCGCGGCCTTGCGTGAATTGATTTTTCTGAAAATTTCGGGGTCGAACTTGGGTGTTCTGTCGTAGTAATAAAGACCGTTCTGTTCCTGCTCGATATCATAAAGCTGGGTGTAGCAGAAGCCGAACATTCTGTAGTTATCGAGAAGCGCATCGGTAAGACCCGCATATCTCTCGATGAATTCTTCTTCGGTCTTGGGGGCGTTGCCGTAGCCCCATGCATCGCCTCTGTCGCCTTTTGACCACTGAAGTCCGCCGTATTCGCTGACCCATGCACAGCCCTTACCACTGTACATCTGTCTGTCGGGGAATCTTTCATAGAGAGTTCCTTCGGTCATGAGCTTATCATAGTTCTCTTTGAAAATATGATAATCCTGCTCATAATCGTGAACATCATAAATATCCGTAATTGTATGGAAGTTACCGCTTGTATCAATACAGGGGCGGGTTTCGTCCATATGCTTTGTAACTTTATAGATTGTTGAAATAACATGGTCATACTGCTTTCTGCCGTCAATATCCCATGTTTCGTTGAAGGGACACCAGCCGATGATTGAGGGATGGTTGAAGTCTCTTTCAACGCATTCGCACCATTCGGGAAGCATTGCAGCAAGCGAGAAGGGATTTGACCAATCAAGACCCCAGTTGCCGTATTCGCCCCAAACAATATAGCCGAGTCTGTCGCAATGATAAATAAATCTCTTTTCGAAAACCTTCTGATGAAGTCTTGCGCCGTTAAAGCCGACAGCCATTGAAAGCTTTACATCCTTTTCGAGGTCTGCGTCTGTGGGCGCGGTGTAGATACCGTCGGGATAGAAGCCCTGGTCAAGAACAAGGCGCTGGAAAACGGATTTACCGTTGATGAGGAATTTATAATCATCGAGTTTTACGTTACGCAGACCGAAGTAACTCTTTACCTTATCTTCGCCGAAGGTCAGCTCAAGGTCATAGAGTCTGCCGCAGCCGACTTCCCAGAGATGGATTTCATCGAGCTTGATTTCGCCCGTAATTGTTGACTTTGCGGCTTTTGAGAATGAACCCATCGCCTTGCCTTCGTAGGATGCAGATGCAGTGAATTCTCCCTCACCATCAACAACAGCCGAAATCGCAAGAATTCCGTTAACGTAATCGGGATAGTATTTAACGCTCTTTATGTATGCTTTGGGAACAAACTCAAGCCACACGGTCTGCCAGATTCCCGTTGTTCTTGTATAGTCACAGCCTCTTGATTTGAGGTCGGGGCACTGCTTGCCTCTGGGAACAAGAGGGTCTCTTGTGTCGTCAACGGCATTAACAACAATTGTGTTTTCACCCTCGGCGAGATATTCGGTGATATCAAATTTGAATGAAGAATAGCCGCCTTTGTGACAACCGGCTTTCTTGCCGTTGACATAAAGCTTGGTTTCATAGTCGACAGCACCGAAATGAAGAATAACTCTGCCTTCAAGCTGAGCGGCGGTTATGCTGACGGTTTTTCTGTACCACACAGCGGGAATAAAATCAGTATATTCGATGCCTGACAGCTTACTCTCGGGGCAGAAAGGAACGGTGATTTTTGTTTCCCAATCCGCTCTGCCGAGAATACCTGCGTCATATTTGCTGTTGCCGAAGTCAAATTCGAAATCCCATTCGCCGTTGAGATTAAGCCAATTCGCTCTTTCAAACTGGGGATCGGGATGCTCACATCTGGGAATGTTTATCATAATTTACAGCTCCTTATCGTTATATTTGTGTGCCTGCGGCACACACGAGACGTCGGGGACGCCGTCCCCTACATTGTGAAATATTTATCCTCAAGCATTGCCGCCAAACAGTGATATACGGGCAATGTAAGTTCCTGAACCTTGAATGTTTCTGTTTCGGGCAGTCTTATACACACATCGGAAATGCCGCTGAGTTCACTTTCTTTTTCACCCGTTACGGAAACAATTTTTATATTCGCCGCCTTTGCAGCTTTTGCCGCAAAAACGATGTTTTCGGAGTTACCCGAAGTACTGAAACAGAAAAGGACATCATTTTCTTTTGCGTAGGCATAAACCTGCTGAGCAAAAACAAGCGACGGCACGGCATCGTTTTCAAATGCTGTCATCAGCGCGGAATGAGCGCAAAGTGAAATCGCAGGCAGGCCCTTCTGCAGATTATCGGCAATAAACTTATCGTTAAATTTCCCTTTTTCCTCATCGGAAAGGGGTCTTTTTTTCAAAAAGCCTTTCATAAGCTCGCCCACAAAATGGTCGCAGTCTGCAGCCGAGCCGCCGTTGCCGCAACAGAGAATTTTGCCGCCGTTATCGTAGCATGCAACAAAAGCACCGAATGCATTCTGTATATCCTGCAAACACTTTTCAAGGCAGGGATAACGCAAAAACAGTTCTTCAAAAATCGTCATTTCATACCCTCCGCAAAATCCTTTGCAACACCGATAGCTGCATAATCGCCTATGTTGTCGCCGAGCATTGCAGGAACTATTTCACAGCATTCAGCCGAAACGGAAAGGGCTTCTTTTTTTATCACTTCGTTCATACTTTCAACAAGCAGCTCGCCTGAGCGCTGGAATATACTGCCTATCACAATTCTTTCGGGGTTAAGTATGTCAATAAGAATGGAAAGACCCAATCCGAGCTTTTCACCGCAGCGGCGGTAAATTGCATTTGCAAGCCTGTCGCCCTTCATTGCAGCCTCGGCAATTGTTTTTGCCGTCACATTATCATAAGGAATTATCGTTTCACCGTTATAGAGCGCAAGCATCTTTTTGCCCATTGAAGCTATGCCCGCACCGCTGCAAAAGCCTTCAAATGAACCTGCTTTACCGTAAGCAACAGGTCCGTCGGCGTCAAGACGCATGTGACCCACTTCACCGGCAGTTCCGCTTGTGCCGCTGTAAAGCCTGCCGTCAAGAATGAGACCTGCTCCCATACCTGTGCCGAAGGTCAGAAAAATCATATTTTTTGTTCCTCTGCCTGCTCCGAACTGCCACTCGGCAAGAGCGCAGGCATCCGCATCATTTCTCACCTTACAAGGACAGCCGAGACTCTCTCTGATTATATCGGCAAGAGGAACGTTATCCCAATCCGGAAGATTCGGCGGACGCATTATTATTCCGTTTTCACAGTCAAGAGGCCCGCCGCAGCTTACGCCGCAGGCAAGCAAATCTTCTTCGGCAACTCCGTTTCGTTCGATAAGCTCATGAGCGGAAGAAACAAGCTGGGCAACGATTTCGCGCCAGCCGCGTTCAACCTTTGTTTCAAAGCGGATTTTATCCTTTACCGAAGCCGCGTTCTTTTCGCTGATAACAACTGCGCATTTTGTGCCGCCGATATCCATTCCGAGATAATATTTCATATCAGCACCTCCGATGCAAGTCAACTATATAATTATACACATAAATCCCTTTTTAGTCAACAAAGTAATATTGCGGCAATTTCGGCTGAAAATAATGCAGAAAGGAATGATATGATGGCCGTAACACTTATACGCGCAACCGTTCTGTATGCAATAATAATTTTTCTGATTCGACTGATGGGCAAAAGACAAATCGGTGAACTTCAACCCTCCGAGCTTGTTATAACAATTCTGCTTTCCGAAATCGCTTCAATCCCGATGCAGGATAACAACATACCGATTCTGCACTCGGTTGTTGCGCTGTTTGCACTTGTTGCTTATGAGATTTTCTCCTCTGCCGCAGGATTAAAAAGCTATAAACTGCGCGCTTTTATGCAAGGACATCCGATTATTGTTATCCGAGACGGAAAAATTGACATGAAAGCTTTAAAAAAGCTGAGAATGACGGTTAACGACCTTATTTCCGCACTGCGCCAAAAAGATGTTTTTGAAATTTCACAAGTATCATATGCCATTTTTGAAACCAACGGAAAAATAAGCGTTTTGCTTAAGCCGCAATTCAGAACATCAACCGCAGAAAACATGAATATATTTCCAAAGGATGAAGGAATGCCTTTTGCGGTTATCTGTGACGGAAAAATCATTGAGGATACGGTTGAGGAATCCGAAATCGAGCCTGACAAAATCAAAAAAATCATTATTTCGAGCAAGATACCGCTTGAAGAAATTCTCATAATGACCGTGAATCGCGACGGGAACGCATATATTGAAAGAAAGGACGACACCAATTGAAAAGAGTTATTGCAGCCGTTCTTCTTTTTACGACAGCGGTCTCAATTTCGGTTTGGGCAGGCATAACATTTCAAAAAAAAATGACACTTCTTTCAGAAATGCTTGACGGGCTGATTATTTGCTCGGAAACCTGCTCCGATAAAGAACTGAAAGAAAAAACGCAGGAACTTGTTCAGATATGGAACGATTCCTCGGAGCTGCTTCATTCACTTGTGGTTCACGAAGAAATGGATAAGCTTGAAGAGGTTGTTACCGCCCTGCAGCCAACTCTTGAATATTCTGAAAAATCAGAATTCAAAAACAAATGCATCGAAGCCCTCACGATAATCGAAAATCTTCTGAAAGCGGAAAAAATAAATATAGGTAACATTTTGCGAATTTGTGTATAAATTGTAAAATCCGTTACCGTATATACAAAACCATTGTATTTTTAAAATAAAAATGCTAAAATAAAATTAAACTCAGACCCGAAACGGATTTGAGAACACAAGCGGAAGGAGGAGAATGTTTTATGGAATACGCTATGCTTATTTTCTGGATTGTTCTGCTCGTTGTGCTTATCATCGTTGAGGCGGTAACCGCCCAGCTCGTAACCATCTGGTTTGCCGCGGGTGCGGCAGCAGCTTTGGTTGCGGAGCTCTGCGGCTTACAGCAATGGCTGCAATGGATTATTTTCATCGCGGTTTCGGTTATTGCCCTCATTGCAACCCGTCCCCTCGTCAGAAAAGCCACAAAAAGCACGATTGAGCCAACCAACGCAGACAGATGCATCGGTAAAACCGCTATTGTTACCGAGGATATCGATAACATCGCAGGCAAAGGACAGGTTCATGTTAACGGAATCACATGGACCGCTCGTTCTTCAGACGGCTCAATATTCAGAAAAGACGAACGTGTGACAGTTGAAAAAATCGACGGCGTAAAACTCATTGTCAAAGCGCAAAATTAAATTTATCATAATGAATTCGGGAGGAAATAATTATGGATTTTATCGGCGGAATTATTTTAATTTTACTTGCAGTTTTCCTTATTGCAATTGTTATTATGAATATCAAAATCGTTCCCCAGTCAAAAGCGTATGTTATTGAAAGGCTCGGAACATACAGCACCACATGGCAAACGGGTCTTCACATCAAAATCCCTTTCATTGAAAGAATTTCAAAGCAGGTTTCGCTCAAAGAGCAGGTTGTTGACTTCCCGCCCCAGCCCGTTATCACAAAGGATAACGTTACCATGCAGATTGACACCATCGTGTTTTTTCAGATAACCGACCCAAAGCTTTTTGCTTACGGCGTTGAAAGACCCATTACGGCAATCGAGAATCTGACAGCAACAACTCTCAGAAACATCATCGGCGAAATGGAGCTTGACCATACTCTCACCTCAAGAGATGTTATCAACGCAAAAATCAGAGGCATTCTTGACGAAGCAACTGACCCCTGGGGCATTAAAGTTAACAGAGTTGAACTCAAAAACATCCTGCCCCCGAAGGAAATTCAGGACGCAATGGAAAAACAGATGAAGGCAGAACGTCAGCGCAGAGAAGCCATTCTCACCGCAGAGGGCGAAAAGGCAAGTAAAATTCTTGTTGCGGAAGGCCAGAAAGAAAGCAAGATTCTTGCCGCGGAAGCTGAAAAGCAGAGCGCAATTCTTGCAGCAGAGGCTATCAAAGAAGCAAAAATTCGCGAAGCCGAGGGTGAAGCGGAAGCCATCATGAAGGTTGAGGAAGCAAGAGCAAAAGCAATCGAGCTCATCAATCAGGCTGCTCCCGGTCAGGGCTATCTGACAATCAAGAGCCTTGAAGCTTTTGAATCGGCAGCAGACGGTCAGGCAACAAAGCTTATCATCCCCAGCGATTTGCAGGGTATTGCCGGACTTGCGGCAAGCGCAAAGGAAATCCTTTCAGATAAATAATCAATCCTGACGGAGCGGACAAAACCGCTCCGTTTTTTATAAATTTATTTAAAAATATTGTAATTAACTGTTGAATTAATTTATATAAAATGTTAATATAAATTGAATAAACATTAATGAAAGGACTGTTCATTATGGAATACAAAATGATTCT
>JAZLCS010000195.1:0-16396 GCA_045614385.1 Acutalibacteraceae bacterium
TAAGACTTATAAGGCAAGATGCTATATCCTTGATGAAATCATGCTTCCCGTTATCCCCGAACCCAGAGCAGAGCTTTCAAAATGGGCTCCCAAGATGCTCACAACAAAGATTGACCCCGAAAAAATCGGCGACGTTATCGGCAAGCAGGGTAAGGTTATTCAGAAAATCTGCGCTGAATGCAACTGCAAGATTGACGTTCAGGAAGACGGCAACATCTTCGTTTCATCAACAGATATCGACGATGCAAGAAGAGCAATCTCAATCGTTGAAACAATTGCTAATGACCCCGAAGTCGGTGCAATTTATAAGGGCATCGTAACCCGCCTTATGAGCTTCGGCGCATTTGTTGAAATCGCTCCCGGCAAAGAGGGCATGGTTCACATCAGCCAGCTCGACGTTAAGAGAACAGAAAAGGTTGAAGATGCAGTTAACGTTGGCGACGAAGTTATCGTTAAGGTTCTTCCCAAGGATGACCAGGGCAGACTCAACTTCTCACGCAGAGAAGCTCTTATCGAGGTTGAAGGCCTTGTTCCCGAAAACACCGTTTCAGACGCTCCCAGAAAGCCCCGCAGAGATTTCAAGGGCGACAGAGGCGGCAGAGCTCCCAGAAGAGACAATAACAACTGATAAATAATTAACAGCTGCTCTTTCGAGCAGCTGTTTTTTGTAGGGCGGCTTGACTCAAGCCGCCGCTATTTTTATCAAAATACAGACGGCGGGCTGAGTCAGCCCGCCCTACATAAATGATTATTCTGTTGTTGATTCAATCACCACCGCCGACTGAAGCGGCGCGGTGGTTGCGGGAACTGTGTTTTCAGGGAAATCGAAGCCGGAAATAAATCCGCCCTGCTCAAGCGAACAAACATCGCCGCCGATTACCCTGCCGTCATAAATAAGCAGGTTAGCCTGAACGCTGCCGCTGTTTTCAAGCCCGGGATAATTCAGAATGCTGTAAGTCCAGCGTTTTGCTCTGACCCCCTTGAACGGCTCAAGGTCAAGACCCTGCGCCTTGTTCATGGCGGCATATTCCGTATAGCCGTCATCAAAATTCTCGGGAATAATTACCTCGCTGACCTCAACGGGGTCTTCGGATATCTTCCAGCCAAACTGTGAGAGGAACGCCGCCCTTTCAGCTGCACTCTCCGCCTTGTAATTAATCGCCGAATCATCCGTGACAACAGGCTTATTCCCTTTGCCGATAATCATAACCATAGCAATAACAACCGCCGCTATGGCAAGAAGCAACGCCGCAATTTTCGATTTTGAGGTTTTAACCGAATAAACAAACATTTAACTCACCGCCTGATATTTCTGCTTACAAAAGTATATATGTTCAAACGGTGATTATTATTACACTTTCATTTTCAGAAGCATTATTCCCAACGGGGTAATGTCTATCACACCGTATTCGCCGTTGCGGGCACAGCCGGGATTCATAATGTGCAGCCCGTCATCATAGGCAGTCACACTTTGGTGAGTATGCCCGTATAATGCAATGCGGGCACCGAGAGCTTTTGCCTTTTCAATAAACATCTGTGTGCCGTGCTTGACAAGCTCGGTGTGGCCGTGAGAACAGAAAATTCTGACCCCTTCAACATCAATAATTTCATTATTCGGCAAAAGCGAATAAAAATCGCAGTTGCCGCAGACCTGAACAACCCTCCTGCCTGCAACGGCATAGCCGATTCCCTCAAAATCCTTTTCGCCGTCGCCCAGATGAATTATCAGCTTTGCATCCTTATGCAGGAGCAGGGCATTTTCAAGAGTACGCTCTGAGCCGTGGGAATCGGAAAAAACCAGAATTCTCAAAAGTGATCCTCCGTTCTATCGGTTAATTCTCAAACATATTATAAATGTAAAAGGCGGTGAGTGCAATGAGTAAAGAAAATTTTTCGGTTGAAGAAGTGCTTCGCCTTGCAAAGGCGGCAAAGGGCGACAGACCCGAGGATATGCTCAATGCGGTGCAAAATAAAATCCCGCAGAACAAAATGAACGAAATCAAAAAGGTTCTCGGCGATAAAAAAGCTCTTGAGGAGTTGCTTAGCAGCGAACAGGCACAAAAACTTATGAAACAGTTTGGGAAGAAATAGAATATGGATAACATAAGCGATATTTTATCAAGCCTTACAGATGAAGATATGGAAAACCTGAAAGCTGCGGCAGCAACCTTTTTTTCTTCCGATGAAAAAGAAGAAAAGGGAGAAAACCGCAGCTTTGGCGGCATGCCCGATTTTTCGGGCATTCTCGGCAACGCTCAGATGATGTCGAAGCTCAGCGCAATTATGGGCGCAATGAGCAAGGCAGACGACAGAACAAGGCTGATTGAGGCACTCAAGCCGCTTCTGAGCGAGAAACGCAGAAGAAAGGCAGACGAAGCGATGCAGATGATGAAGCTTTTTGAGCTTTTACCCATGATAACTCAGCTGATGGGCGGTGAAAACCAAAAATGAATCCCGACCTTTTGCGCCTGATTCTCCCGCCGAAAAATGCAAACAATTTTTTACCGAATCAAAGCGGCGCAGACAACGACAAAGCAATAATTCTGCCTATAGTTATTCTTCTGCTCACCGAAAAAACGGATTTTTTTCTGATTTTTGCATTATTATATATATTACTATAGCTTGAAAAAATAATAATAGTGTTGTAGAATAAAGCAAAGGAGTGATACACAATGGTTTACAAATACAAAACAAGCGGCACATGCGCGCGTTCAATCGAATTTGAGCTTGACGGCGATGTTGTCAGAAATGTTCGCTTTGAGGGCGGCTGTAACGGCAACCTCAAGGGAATCGGCTCAATCGTTGACGGCATGAAAGCAGAGGATATTATAAGCAGGCTTGAGGGCATCCGCTGCGGCTTCAAAACCACATCTTGCCCCGACCAGCTTGCAAAAGCAATAAGAAAGGCTGTTGAAAATGAATAATAATAAAAATATCAAACTCACATTTTATGTTGTATGCGGGCTTCTTCTCGGCGCACCCTACATATGGAAGCTCATAAAGCTTGTTCCCGAAATTCTCGAAAAGCTGCCCAACGCCGTTGAAATTCTCTCCGCGGCGGGCTATGCCGTTCTTGTTATCGCATCAATTGCGGTTGCCTTCAAGCTGGGCGAAGCTCTCTGGATAAGAATTGTCAACATCTATTCGGCAGTCGGCCTTGCGGTCAGCATCGTAACAATGATGACCAGAGCTCTCAAGGTTTCCGAAATGTTTGACGTTTTGTTTGAGCTTGTCTGCGCTCCGTTTTACGGAATCGAATCTCCTCTTGCCGTAACGGTCCTCATGCTTATTCTTTCAATAACTTCATATGTATTTCTCGGCAAAACACCCGCAGTAAAAAAAGAAAACTAACGGAAAAGAGTGGCTTAATAAATGAGCAACGGAATGACACGAAGAGAGCGTGAAATAACGGATATAAATGAAATTATAAAAATTCTGGACAAGGCAAAGGTGCTTCATCTGGGGCTTGTTGACGGCGATGAAGCGTATGTTGTGCCCATGAATTACGGCTACAAAATGGCTGACGGCAAGCTCACCGTATATCTTCACGGCGCAAAAAGAGGCAGAAAAATCGATTTAATCAGGACAAACCCCAAGGTTTTCTTTGAAATGGATTGCGATATTGAGCCTTTTGATGGCGATATCGCCTGCAGATACGGAATAACCTATTCTTCAATCATGGGCAGAGGCATTGCCGAAATAGTTGAAGATGTTGAGGAGAAAAAAGAAGCTCTTTCCGTTCTGATGAAAACCCAGACGGAAAAAGACTTTGTTTTCGAGGATAAAATGGTCAGCTTTGTCAGCGTTATCAGAATTGACGTTGCCGAATTCACGGCAAAGCACCGCCCTGCTCCGTCAAGAGGCAATAGTTAAAAATTTTATGAAAGAAAAGATTTTTGTGCTTGCTTTTTTCGACACATTCATATATAATCTTAGCGTAATATAAAACGCTATAATGGCGGAGAATGTGTCAAAAGAAAGGAAGGATTTTCAAAATGGATATTTTAACAGACATTTTTGGAAATTTGGCTAACCTTGACCCGAAGCAGGTTGCGATGTGGGTCATCGGCGGCATACTGATTTTCCTTGCAATCAAAAAAGAAATGGAGCCCACTCTTCTTTTACCCATGGGCTTCGGCGCAATACTTGTTAACCTGCCCATTCCCGACCCTGCAGTAACAGGCGAGGTTTCGGGCGTAAGAGCGGTTATCGATTTCCTTTTTGAAATCGGTATCGACAGCCACGAGCTTTTCCCGCTCATTCTTTTCATCGGCATCGGCGCAATGATTGACTTTGAGCCTGTTCTGACTAATCCGAAGCTTATGATTTTCGGCGCGGCAGCTCAGTTCGGTATTTTCTTTACCCTTTGTCTTTCATCGGTATTCGGCTTCGAGCTTAAGGACGCCGCTTCAATTGCCATCATCGGCGCAGCAGACGGCCCCACCTCAATCTTCGTTGCCAATATGCTCAATTCAAACTATACAGCGGCTATCATGGTTGCGGCTTACTCCTACATGGCTCTCGTTCCCATTGTTCAGCCCCCCATCATCAAGCTTTGCACAACAAAGAAAGAGCGCCTTATCCGCATGAATTACACAGGCAAAAAGGTTTCAAAGCTCACAAAAATTCTCTTCCCCATCGTTGTAACAATCATCGTTGGTATGGTTGCTCCCGATGCAACAGCTCTTATCGGCTTCCTCATGTTCGGCAACCTTATCAGAGAATGCGGCGTTCTCAACTCGCTTTCCGAAACAGCGCAGAACGTTCTTGCAAATCTTATCACAATCTTCCTCGGCTTCACCATTGCATCCAAGATGGTTGCAGAGGATTTCCTCAGATTCGAAACAATTCTTATCATGGGTCTCGGCCTTGTTGCATTTGTTGTTGACACCTTCGGCGGCATCATGATTGCAAAGATTATGAACCTCTTCAGCAAGAAAAACAAGATTAACCCCATGATTGGCGCAGCAGGCATTTCCGCATTCCCCATGTCTGCAAGAGTTGTTCATAAGATGGGTCTTGCAGAAGACAATCAGAACTTCCTTCTTATGCATTCAATCGGCGTTAACGTTTCAGGTCAGGTTGCATCGGTTATCGCAGGCGGTCTTATTCTTACGCTTGTCGGCGGTGCACTCGGTCAGTAATAGGAGGGAATAATAATGGAAACAACAGCAGTAATGGCAGAAGTTACAACAGCAGTTGCAGAAGCTGCAAACGAAATGCAGTATGTGTTCTCAATAACTCCCGAAAATCTTGCTCAGACTGCACCCATTATGGGCAAGGGCATGCTCGGCATTTTCATCGTTATGGGAATCATCATTCTTTGCGTTTCTGCTCTTAACAATCTCGGCTCTCCCGAAAGAAAGCAGAAGAAAGAAGCAAAGAAAGCGGCAAAGGCTGCAAACACAACAAATCAGAGCAATTAACAAAAAGGAAGGGGTTGTCGTCTGACAGCCCCTTTTTTGAAAAAGGTGAGAACAATGTCCCACACTTCAAATATAAAAACCAATCCCGATGCCTGCCCGCTTGCCAAAAAATGCGGCGGTTGCCAGCTTCAGAACATGACCTATGACCGCCAGCTCAAATGGAAGCAGGCAAGGTGCGAAATTTTGCTCAAAAAATTCGGCAAGGTTGAAAAAATAATCGGTATGGAGAACCCGTATCACTATCGCAACAAGGTTCAGGCGGCATTCGGCAGAACAAAAAGCGGCAAAATCATATCCGGCGTTTATCAGTCCGGCAGCCACAGAATCGTTTCGGTTGATTCCTGTATGACTGAGGATGAAATTGCCGATAAAATAATTGTTGATATCCGAAACATGCTCCCGAAGTTTAAAATATGGACTTATGATGAAGATAAGGGCACGGGATTTTTGCGTCATGTGCTTGTTAAACGCGGCTTTTCGAGCGGCGAGGTTATGGTTGTTCTTGTCGGCTCAAGCGGATATTTCCCCATGAAGAAAAAATTCACCGCCGCCTTGCTTGAAAAGCATCCCGAGATAACAACGGTTGTTCTCAACATCAATCCCAAAAACACAAATCTTGTGCTCGGCGACAAGGAAGAGGTGCTTTACGGCAGCGGATATATTGAGGACACCCTCTGCGGCAGAGTTTTTCGCATTTCGCCGAAATCCTTTTATCAGATTAATCCCGTGCAGACGGAAAAGCTCTATAACAAAGCGATGGAGCTTGCCGAGCTCAGAGAAAACACAAGCGTTCTTGATGCATATTGCGGCATCGGCACAATCGGTCTTGTTGCCGCAAAAACGGCAGGCAGGGTTATCGGCGTTGAGCTGAATCCCGATGCCGTAAAGGATGCAATTTCAAACGCAAAGCGTAACAATGCGGAAAATGCAAGGTTTTTCTGCGGCGATGCAGGCGATTTTATGCAGGAGCTTGCGCTTGCAGGCGAAAAATTCGATGTTGTTTTTATGGACCCGCCCCGCTCGGGCAGCAGCAAAAAATTCATCGATTCGCTTGCTGTTGCAGACCCGAAAAGGGTTGTCTATATTTCCTGCAACCCCGAAACCCTCGCCAGAGACCTGCAAATGCTGATTAAAAAAGGCTATAAGGTCAAAAAAATCTGCCCCGTAGACATGTTCCCGCACACAAATCATATAGAATGCGCCGTGCTTCTGACAAAATAAGAAAGATTAAACCCCATACCTCATCGTTCTGATGCGGTATGGGGTAAGTTTTTTAAATCGCGTCCTTTATTGCTTTGACAAGCTCTGCGGCGATTGTGTACATCTTTGTGCCTTTAAGGAACCAGAGAAGGTCTTGAAGAAGATTTTCTTCCGCTTCAAATTTCAAAGGCTCGGAGCCGTCGTCAATAACAAATGCCTGGCTGGCGCAAAGACCGCCTTCGCCGAAAAGCTCAACTCTGACGTAGCTGTAATCTGCTGCGCCGTCGATTGTGTCAAGGTCAAGAGTATAATCAAAAGCTGTGTTACCGTCTGTAACGACATATTCCTTGATGATTTTGCCGTCTGCAATCCACTGGATTTTGTTACACTCCTTAACGGAAGCGTTAATCTTGTGACCGTCAACGGTAAGTGATGTGAACATGGGGATGGGAAGATCGGTGTTCATAACATTGATTTCAGTCTCTGGACCGATTGTGTTATTCGCACGAAGCTCTCTTGTGATGCAGAAGAATGCGCCGCTCTGCATGGTTGCCTTGATGTTTTCGATGTTGTTTTCCTTCATCATGAAGATGCTGTATGATGAGTCAACCTTGCTTGTTGTGTGAGCGTCGGTGTTGCTGAAGCCGATAACATTTTTGCCGTAGGGAAGGCAATACATAAGAAGGTTATCCCAGAGAATTCTGTCATAGCCTGTTGTTCCGTTGTGCTCATTGAAGATTTCTGTGCCGAGGCAGCTCTTATATTTGAGAATAAGGTCACCGAAGAACTTTACATTTTCGGGGTCATTGACAACATCGGCATTCTGGTTTGAGCCAAGCCAGTCGCCGGGATGATTGATGTGTGAAAGACCGTCGTTTTCTTCAATATATTTGATAGCCTGCTCATAGCCGTATTCGTTTTCCATACCGGGGAAGCCGTTGCCTGCATCGGGATCAAGGAAATAGCCGTTAACATGGTTCTTTGAGAGTGAAAGGTTGTTGAATTCGTTTGCGCCGAGAACGGGAACCATCTTTTTGCCTCTGTTTTTATGAGTACCGTTTTTGATGGCTTCGTATTCTTCGGTTGTGAGATGCTCAAAGGGGTTGTCAATAATCAGCTGATATGTATAGAGAATCTGCTTTTCGGGATCTTTATCCCAGTCAACGCCTGTTATTCCGTGGTCAGAAATTGCAAGGAAGTCATATCCCTGATCATAGGCTTCATTAACCATTACGGGCAGGGTGTCGTCTGCATCGCTGTAGGTTGTGTGCGAATGAAGGGAGCCTTTGTATGCGCCCCAGGCATTTTCACCGCTCCAGACAACGTCTTCATAAGGCGAAACGATTTTGTAATCTGCGGTTGCAGCCGAAGCAAGGCAAACGGAGCCAAGCTGCATAATAAGAATTGCGCTGAGCAGAATGCTCAATATTTTTTTTGTTTTTTTCATTTCAGAGACCTCCTCTTTATTATATAAATATTTAACCAAAAAATTGCCGCAAAGTCAATATTATTCTTTAATTCCGTAAAAATGGATAACGTTCATATCCTCTTCCATGTCAAGCCCGTGAGAGCCGCAGCCGCCGTCGATTTCGTGGCAGCCCTGGTCGGGGCAGAAGCCGTAGAATACGGCGTGGTTTTTCCACTGACGGTTGATTTTTTCAACAAGCTCCGAATAAAAATCAATATTCATATCAAGAGCCCTGAGCGATTCCTCAGCCTCGGGGCCGTGCTTATGCATTGTGCCGTCATAGTTGCCGTTATAAATAACAATCAGGTCAAAAGCATCCTCGTCGACAAGCTCGAGAGCCTTTTTGTTGACCTCTTCGGGCGTGTCATAGATAAAATATTCCATTTCACGCTCAAGGAAAATCATTGATATGCTGTCCCTCGCGGTTGAAACAATTGCCGCCTTTTTGCCGTTCTTTATGAATTCGTCAAACAGCGTGGGCACCGTTAAAACGGGCTTTTCATATTTCTTTATGCCGTGAACATCGGGCATAACTCCGCTGTACATTGATGCAAAGCAAACGGGGGTAACGCTCGGCATGACGGAAAGCATGGGCAGCGCAAGGTCGGAGCAGAGCGCGGCTTTTGCAAATTTTTCGGTATATTTCTGATATACCCACAGAGCAACGGCATCAGGATTATAAAGAACAACCCTGTCAACGCCTTTTCCGCCGAGCTTTTTCTCTGCAAGAGCGGTTATGAGCGCGTTTGGCTTTTCAAAGCCCGCGGGGATTTCGATTTCCGAAACGGCAAGGGCGGATGCCGCAACGGAAGAAATGCAGATTGAACTGTTTAAATCAGCCATATTAACCTCCCATGGAAATAAACAATAAAGTTATTGAAAACATGATTGCAAATGCAATTATCATCGGAATGTTGGTCACAAAAGCAAACAATTTTGACCTTTCTCGCAGAACGGTGAATGACGGCATAAGTTTGCGGCGGTTTTTGAGAACAACAAAGATAACCGAGCCGAGAATCGAAACCGCATACAGAGTGACCGTCATTATAAGATAAACCTGATTGAGCACGTCCTCGTTGGCGATATCTTCAATCATGAATTCGGTTAAAACGGAATAAAGATTGTTGCAGAAATGAATAAGCACGCCTGTCCACACGCTGTTTGTGATGCACACGGCATAGCCGATGCCGATGCCCGCAATGAGCGCAAACGGAGCCTGAATAAGGTTGCCGTGAAGCACGGCAAAGAGCAGAGCCGAGGCAAGAATTGCAAATTTATCGCCGTATTTTCTCAGCGGCTGCAAAACAGCCCCTCTGATGGCGAACTCCTCAACAAGCGCAGGCACAACCGCGATTGAAACGGCATAAACTATTCTGCCGGAAAAATCTGACGGCACGGAATATTCGGGCGCCGAAAGCTGAATCCCCGCCGAATCCATCAAAGTCACAAACCAGCTTGTGGCATAGTTGCCGACAAGACAGATAAAGAATCCGAAGGGTATTGCCGAAAGCATCAGCGGAATGCTTACGGGCTTTTCAAAATTGAAAACGTTCGTTTTTGTGCGCCTGCCGATGAAATATCCGCCAAGGCCGAACGGGATGAGCATGCCGAAAAGCGAAAAGAAAATAGTAACAACGCTTGAAAAGGTCGGGTCGGTTTCATAGTATTGCGCAAGGGGAGTTGAGTAAAGCATTTCGGAAAGCAAATTCTGAATAATTACATAGCCGATAACGCAAAGACCCGCAACCGTGCCGAGAAAACGTATTTCTTTTTTCTCTTTTCGCTCCTGCAAATAAATTTCGGAAGTATACTGATAATATTCGTTCAAATTAATCACCGCGCTTCGCTTTTATGGAATTTTTCCAAATTTTTTGATAATTATAACTCAAATTTCTATATGTTACAAGTATAATAAATTAATTAACTGTTAAAATTTTGTTGTAAATATTTGATTTTTGGTGTAAAATTAAAAAGTATATTTTTTAATTTTGCTTTTTATATATCTTAGGAGGATAGTATGAATAAAAAAATCACAAAGAAGCAGCTTGAAGAAATGCTTTCTTCAAAGCTCTCGCATTTCTTCGGAGTTTCGCCCAAGGACGCAACCGACGACCAGTTTTACAGAGCTCTCTCAATCATTGTCAGAGACATGGTCAGAGATTCGCGCAGAGAATTCGACAAAAAATCTCTGGAGCAGGGTCAGAAAAAGGTTTATTATCTCTGCATGGAATTCCTTATGGGCAGAACTCTCAAAAACACACTCTATAATCTCAACCTTACCGAAACCGCAAGAGGTGCTCTTGCTTCCTTCGGCGTGAAGCTTGACAAGCTCTATGACTGCGAGCCCGATGCGGGTCTGGGCAACGGCGGTCTGGGCAGACTTGCCGCCTGCTATCTTGATGCGCTTGCAAATCAGGGCTACCGCGGCATGGGATATTCAATCCTTTATGAATACGGCATTTTCAAGCAGAAAATCATTGACGGTTGGCAGACCGAAATGCCCGATTTCTGGCTCCCCGGCGGCGACGTGTGGCTCGTTCCCAGAGAAGACAAAACCGTTGAAGTCAAATTTGAAGGTCAGGTTGTTGACAGCTGGGAAAACAACTATCACCACGTTGAGCTTGTTGACTGCAAAACCGTCAAGGCTGTTCCCTATGACATGATGGTTGCGGGCAAAGACGGCAAGGGCGCAGCTGTGCTCCGCCTCTGGTCGGCAAAGGTTGACGGCATCGACATGGCGATGTTCAATCAGGGCAACTACATGAGAGCTATGGAAGAAAAGGCTATGGCAGAGGTTATCAGCAAGGTGCTTTACCCTGCCGACAACCATCAGGAAGGCAAGAGCCTTCGCCTTCGCCAGCAGTATTTCCTTGTTTCTGCTTCCGTTCAGGATATCGTTCAGCGCCACCTGAGAGATTACGGTTCTCTCGAAAACTTTGCGGAAAAGAATGCAATCCATATCAATGACACCCATCCCACAATGGCAATTCCCGAGCTGATGAGAATTATGCTTGACGAATGCGGCTACAGCTGGGACGATGCGTATAAAATCGTTGAAGAATGCTGCGCATACACAAACCACACCGTTATGGCGGAAGCTCTTGAATGCTGGGGCGAAGACCTCTTCATGCGTCTGCTTCCCAGAATTTATCAGATTGTCAAGGAAATCGACAACCGCTACAGAAAGAAAATCTGGGACCTCACCGGCGATGCAGGCAAGGTTGAAAGAATGGCGGTTATCGCTAACGGCGCAGTCAGAATGGCTAACCTCTGCGTTGCCGTATGCCACAAGGTCAACGGCGTTTCCGCTCTCCACAGCCAGATTCTTAAGGACACAATTTTTAACGAAGCCTATACTCTTGAACCCGATAAATTCACAAACGTCACAAACGGCATTGCTCACCGCCGCTGGCTCTGCCAGGCAAATCCGCGCCTTACAAAGAGCCTGACGGGTCTTATCGGCAACGGCTTTGTTTATGATGCGGGCGAGCTTATCAAACTGCGCGACTATGCAGACGATAGCGCCGTTCTCGACGAGCTTCGCAAAATAAAGACTGCCAACAAGCAGGATTTTGCAAAGCTTGTTAAGAGCAAAACAGGCATCAGCCTTGACCCGTCATCAATCTTTGACGTTCAGGTCAAGAGACTTCACGAATACAAACGCCAGCATCTCAACGCCTTGAATATTCTCGCAAAATATCTTGAAATCAAAGCGAACCCGAACGGCAATTATGTTCCCCACACCTATATTTTCGGCGCAAAGGCTGCTTCGGGCTATTTCATGGCAAAGAAAATCATTGAATTTATCTTTGCTCTCGCGGACCTTATCAACAATGACCCCGATGTTAAAGACCTTCTCAAGGTTGTTTACATGGAGGACTATAACGTAACAATGGCTGAGGCACTCATGCCCGCAGCAGATATCAGCGAGCAGATTTCTCTTGCCGGCACCGAAGCAAGCGGCACGGGTAACATGAAGCTGATGATTAACGGCGCGATAACTCTCGGCACAATGGACGGCGCAAACGTTGAGATTTATGACGCTGTCGGAGCTGAAAACATCATGATTTTCGGTATGAGCACCCCCGAGGTTAACGAACTCAAGAGAAGCGGCTATAATCCGCAGAATTATTATAACAACAACGCCGAGCTTCACAATCTCATCGAGTTTGCAAACAAAGGCATCGGCGGCAAGATGTTCGGCGAAATCAGCGGCTCAATCGTTCATCACGACCCCTATATGGTGCTTGCAGATTTTGCAGACTACAGAAACATTCAGAAGCTGGCAGAGGAAATCTGGCAGGATACCGAAAGATGGAACAGAATGTCACTCATGAACATTTCCGGCGCAGGCATTTTCGCCGCCGACCGCTCAATCAATGACTACGCAAGAGATATCTGGCATTGCGAAAAGGTTGAGTTGAAGAAATAATTATACACAAATCCCGTAGGGCGGCTTGACCCCAAGCCGCCGCGAAATTAAATGTATGAATAATTCGGTATTACCCAAAAGAAAACATCCGCGATTAAAAGGATATGATTACAGTTCAAACGGAAGCTATTTTATTACCGTTTGCACCGTTGACAGAAAGTGTGTTTTGGGGCACATATCCTCAAGAAAAAGCATAGAATCGGTTCCTGCCGTGGTTTTAAATGATGCCGGAAAAACAGCAAAAAAATATATTGACGGCATATCCGCTGTTTATCCCGATGTTATCCTTGAAAACTATATTGTTATGCCAAATCATATTCACATGCTTATTACTCTTTGTGATAACCCCGACGGCAAAAAGTCTGATATTTCACAAATAATAAAGGCATATAAAAGACTTACCTCAAAAGAAATCGGATATCAGATTTGGCAAGAATCATTTTATGATGAAATAATAAAAGATGATTTGCATTTTCAAAACGTATGGGAATATATCGAATATAATGCTTGCAAATGGGAAGATGATAAATATTTTCTGCCGTAAGCCTTTGGCTTACACGGCGGGCTGGGTCAGCCCGCCCTACAAAGCAGCGTTTGCACTTGTTAAATCCCGTAGGGCGGCTTGACCCCAAGCCGCCGCGAAATTTATAATAAGGATTTTTTTATGACCGACCGTGATTTTATGAATCTTGCAATTGAACAGGCAAAAATTGCCGCTGAGGGTCTTGAGGTGCCCGTCGGCGCGGTTATAGTTCGAAACGGCGAGGTTGTTTCCGTTGGCAGAAATCGCCGCGAATACGGCAAAAACGCCCTTGCTCACGCCGAAATAGAGGCGATTGACCTTGCCTGCAAAAAGCTCGGCGGCTGGCGGCTCTGGGAATGCGAAATGTATGTTACCCTTGAGCCCTGCCCGATGTGCACGGGAGCAATCATAAATTCACGCATCCGCCGCCTTGTCTACGGCGCATCGGATTTGAAGGCGGGCTCGTGCGGCTCGGTTGTTAATCTGTTTGATTTGCCTTATAATCACAAGCCCGAGGTTGTTTCGGGCTTCATGCAGGAGGAATGCTCCGCCCTGCTTTCAGAATTTTTTGCCGAATTGAGAAGAAGAAAAAATGAAAAAGCTTAGACTTACATATGCAGGAATTTTTTTGGCGTTGCTTTTCGGAGAAATTTGCATCGCCCTTTTTGTTAACGACAGCTATGTGCGCCCCTATTTCGGCGATATTCTGGTTGTCGGCGTTATCTGCGCCTTTCTGCGCATTTTTATCCCCGACAAAATCCGACTTTTGCCGATTTTTACCGCAGTTTTCGCGGTTATAATCGAAATTCTGCAGTATTTCGACTTTGTGAACCTCATCGGTCTTGCCGACAACCGTTTTTTCAGCATACTTCTCGGCAGAACCTTTGATGTAAAAGATATTGTATGTTATATTATAGGCGGTGCTCTGTTTTATGCCGCCGAAAAATCAGTCCGGAACGGGGAGAAAGCCGATGAAAATTGAAACCGTGCTCTTCGCGCTTGAGATAGTCGGAACCGTCGCGTTTGCGATAACCGGCGTCATAACTTCAATTGAAAAGAAATTCGATATTTTCGGCGCACTCGTTCTCGGAACGGTGACGGCGGTCGGCGGCGGAATTGTGCGCGACCTGATTCTGGGCTATACTCCGCCCATGGCATTCCGCAAATCGGTCTATGCCGTGACGGCGGTTATAACATCTCTTGCCGTTTTCCTGCTTGCATATTTTGTCGGCACGAAAATCAAAAAGCATTTTGATGTTTATTCTCAGGTAATCAATGTTTTTGACTCCATCGGTCTTGCGGTTTTCGTTGTCGGCGGAGTTAATGCGGCAATCGCCTGCGGCTTTGGAGAAAACATGTTTCTTTCCGTTTTCGTCGGCACGCTCACGGGAATCGGCGGCGGCGTTATGCGCGACATCATGGCAGGCAGAGTGCCGAAAATTCTTCGCAAAAGGGTCTATGCCCTCGCGGCGATAATCGGTTCCGTAATTTATTATCTGCTCATATATTATGAGGTGTGCTCATCAACGCTTGCAATCATAATCGGCGCAGGCTCGGTTCTGATAATCAGAATTCTCGCAACGATTTTCCATTGGAACCTGCCGACAGTTAAAAATTTTGAGGAATAAAAAAACCGCTCGGTCACCCGAGCGGTAATTTTATGCTTATTATTCGTCTTCAGCGTTTGCCTTAGCTTCTTCGATAACCTTCTGAGCAACGTTTTCGGGAGCTGCTTCATAATGGTCAAACTCAAATGAGAAATAGCCTCTGCCGATTGTTACCGAGCGGAGAACCGTTGCAAAATCGCCCATTTCAGCCATGGGAACTTCTGCTACGAGTTCCTGCATCTTGGGGTCATCCTCACAGGGACCCATGCCGAGAACGCGGCCGCGTCTCTTTGTGATGTCGCCCATGATATCGCCGAGGTTGTCGCCGGGCATGTAAGCCTTGAGTGAGCCGTAGGGCTCAAGGAGCTTCGGATTTGCCTGAGGCATACCGTTCTTATAGGCAATCTTTGCAGCCATCTTGAACGCCATTTCGTTGGAGTCAACGGGATGTGAGGAGCCGTCATAAAGAGTGGCTCTCAGACCGACAACGGGGTAGCCTGCAAGAGGTCCTTTAAGGATAGCTTCGCGAAGACCCTTTTCAACTGCGGGGAAGAAGTTCTTGGGAACGGAGCCGCCGACAACTCTCTCTGCAAATTCGAAATCTTCGGAATCGATATGTTCAAATTCAACCCAAACGTCACCGAACTGGCCGCTGCCGCCTGACTGTTTCTTATGTCTGCCCTGAACGGCAACCTTCTTGCTGATTGTTTCTCTGTAAGCAACCTTGGGAACTGTAAGGTCAACTTCAACGCCGAACTTGTTCTTGAGCTTTGTAACAACTGAGTCAAGGTGCTGTTCGCCGAGACCTGTGATAATCTGTTCTTTTGTTTCAACGTTAGTGGTGTAGCTGATTGTAAGGTCTTCTTCTGAAAGTCTGTTGAGACCTGCGGCAACCTTGTCTTCCTCGCCCTTCTTGCGGGTCTTTACAGCCATGGGAAGGCAGGGCTTGGGGAAGCTTACGCCCTTAAGAGCAACGGGAGCCTTGGGTGAGCAGAGTGTATCGCCGGTCTTGAAGCCTGAAAGCTTTGTGATAACGCCGATGTCGCCTGCAAGGATTGCGGGAGCTTCTTCCTGCTTGCCGCCCTTGGGGAAGAGGAGTTTACCCATTCTTTCGGTTTCACCTGTACGCTCGTTGTATGCGGGTGTGTCGGGAGTGATTTTACCCGAGATAACCTTGAAATATGACATCTTACCAACGAAGGGGTCAGCAACGGTCTTGAAGCAGATAGCTGCAAGGTCGCCGTTTTCGTCACAGGTAAGTTCGCCCTCTGATGCAACTGATGCTGCGTCGGGAGCTGACTGAACAATACCGTTATTGATAAGGTCAACAGCTTCAAGCTGATAACCTGAGCAAGCATAAACAGGGCAGATGTCGCCGGCAAGAATGCCTGTCTTAAGACCTCTGTCAATTTCTTCGTCGGTAAGAGGCTCGCCGTCAAAGAATTTCATCATAAGTTCTTCGTCTGCGCTTGCAACAGCTTCGATGAAAGCTTCCTTCATTCTGTTTGTTCTTTCATCATTCTCGGGCATGGGAGCGTCTGAACGCTTGCCGTCTTTATATGAGAAAGCTTCGTTTCTTGAGAAGTCAACGTAGGAGATAACCTTATCGCCCTCAACGTAAGGAACAACAACGGGGCAAACCTTGTTGCCGTATTCTTCCTGAAGTGAGTCGAATGTCTTGTAGAAGTGAGCGTTTTCACCGTCGCAACGTGTGATTGCGAACATCTTGTTGATGCCTCT
>JAZLCS010000196.1:0-4039 GCA_045614385.1 Acutalibacteraceae bacterium
ATATGACCGAGGAGCTTGGCGACGTGCTGTTTTCCGCAGTTAATGTTTCAAGGTTTATCAAAACCGATGCCGAAGAGGCTCTTACCGCAGCGAGCGACAAATTTCTTGCAAGATTCACAACGGTTGAAGTTCTTGCCAAAGAACGCGGAATCGATATGAATTCCGCTTCACTCGAAGAGCTTGATAAACTTTGGGATGAAGCCAAGTCAAATGAAATTTAATTGTATATGAATACTTTTGGTATTTATAAATAGAAATCAAAAAGATTGGAGTAAGAAAAATGAATAAGACAGAACTCGTAAATGCTATTGCTAAGAATGAAGGCATTGAAAAGAAGTGCGCAGAGAAGGCAGTTAACGCTGTTTTTGCAGCAGTTGCTGATGCTCTTGCAGCAGGCGATAAGGTTCAGCTCATCGGTTTCGGTACTTTTGAAGTTCGTGAGCGCGCTGCTAAGCAGGCTCGCAACCCCAGAACAGGCGAAACAATCACTGTTGCAGCTACAAAGGCTCCTGTTTTCAAGGCAGGTTCAGCTCTTAAAGCTAAGGTTGCTAAATAATTAAACCGAAAAAACGCAGGGGGCTGCCTTTAACGGCGGCCCTTTCGATTTTTCATCCTAAATCAAGGAGAACACGAATGAGACTCGATAAATATCTGAAGGTTTCAAGAATTATCAAAAGACGCACTGTTGCCAACGATGCATGTGATGCTAAGCATGTTACGGTCAACGGCAAGGTTGCAAGAGCATCTTATGATGTAAAAGTCGGAGATATAATTGAAATTACTTTTGGTGCAAATACAAGCCGTGTTGAGGTTTTGAGCGTTTCAGAGCATGCAACCAAGGAAACGGCGTCAACAATGTTTAAACCTCTTTGAACAAGCATAAGCAGGCTTCCCTCGGCATATCATTGAATTAATCAATGACAAAGGGGAGGCTTGTTTTTTATGGCGGAAGAAAGAAAAAATTCATTAATGCCGCATAATGTTGTTCTTGAAGGCAGAAAGAATCTTACTGTTTCGGGTGTTGCCGATGTTGACAGCTTTGACGAAGAAACGGTGATTGTGTTTACCGACCTTGGAGAGCTGACAATTAGAGGCAGCAATCTGCATATTAACCGTCTCAGCGTTGAAGTCGGCGAACTGACGGTTGAGGGCGAAATTGCCGCTCTTATTTATTCTGATGAAACTCCGAAAAGCGGGGGATTTTTCAGTAAGGTGTTCAGATAAATGGAATATATTCAGGGGCTTGCTGTTCAGACGGAGATTTTTCTTTATGCTCTTGGCTTTGGATTTTTGCTCGGGATTCTTTATGACGTTTTCAGAACCGTGCGTATGATAATATCGAATTCAAAGGGCTTTGTGCTCTTTATGGATTTGCTTTACTTTGTACTATGTGCTTTTCTCGTTTTCTGTTTTAACATGGTTGTTGATAACGGACAGGTAAAAATATATGTTATTCTCGGCGAGGTTGCAGGCTGGTTGGTCTATTATTTTTCGTTCGGTGCAATTGCGATTAAACTCAGCAAAGCGGTTATGGCGTTTGTCAGAAGACTTTTTTCTGCGATTTTCAGACCGCTGAGAAGCTTTTTTCGAGCTGTGAAACGAAAAATACGCCGATTGTGTTATTTTTTCAAAAAAATAATTAGAAAAAGTGATAAAAAAACAAAATTTAACTTGCAAAAGCATAAAGGTATGGTGTATAATCTATACGGTTATACTAAAAATAATGTTTTTAAAATAAAAGGAAAAACTGATGGCTGCAATAAAGATTAAAAACAGAAAACACAGCATCATACTGGCAGTGCTTTTTTGCGCGCTGGTGTGCTACTTTGTTGCAACCTTAATCAGCCTGCAATCCAAGGTTCGTGCACAGGAAAATACAGTTAGCGATTTAAAAGCTCAGTATCAGCAGCAGCTTGATGAGAATTCAGAGCTTGAGATGATTATTGAGGACGGCGACGAAGCCGATTATATCGAGCGCATTGCAAGAGAGCAATACGGTTATGCAAAGCCCGAGGAAAGAGTGTATTACGATTCATCGGTATCTTAAACTGTTATCAGTTTTGATTATATATTTTATTAATGGAAGGATCTTTTTAGCGTATGCAATTTGAAGAAGGTGCAATCGTAACCGGCAAAATCACGGGTTTAACCGATTTCGGAGCTTTTGTTGAGCTTGAAGGCGGAAAAACAGGAATGATACATATTTCGGAAATCGCTTCAAACTATGTTAAAGATATAAGAGAGCATGTTTCCGTCGGTCAGGAAATAAAGGCTAAGATTATTTCCGTTTCACCCGAAGGCAAAATCAGTCTTTCGGTCAGGAAGCTCAATGACCAACCTAAAGAAAAAGAGCCTCGTGCTCAGCGCCCTCAGAAGCCGAGAAGCGAAAGACGCCCCGCAAACGTTTGGAACGGTCAGAAAAGCAGTGCTCCCGCCGCAGGCGAAAAACAGTCTTTTGAAGATATGATGGCGAGATTCAAGCAAATCAGTGATGAAAAAATGACTGACCTTAAAAGAGCCAGCGATTCTAAAAGAGGCAGCGCCGGATATTCCCGCAGAGGTGCTAAATAAAAATCATTGAAACGGGAGCAATCAGCTCCCGTTTTTCAGTTAGGAAGATAACAATGCGTGAAATAGCTGTCAGTGAGGTTGAACAGGCTGTGCGCGATATGTGCATTCTTGCGAATAAAAGCCTGCCGTCTGACCTTGAAGAAAGAATTAAATATTGTTCCTGCTGTGAGTGCGAGGAGCTTCCTTCGAGCATTATGAAATCGCTTGAAGAGAATATTGAAGCAGCAAAGCAGCTTGATATACCGATTTGCCAGGATACGGGCATGGCGGTCATATTTGCCGAAATCGGTCAGGATGTTCATTTTGTCGGCGGCAGTTTTGAGGCTGCGGTTAACAAAGGCGTTTCAAGAGGATATACCGAAGGTTTTCTTCGGTGTTCGGTTGTTAAAGACCCTCTTCGCAGAGTAAATACGGGCGATAACACACCCGCTGTTATACATACAAGAATAGTTGACGGTGACAGGGTGAAGATTACCGTTGCGCCCAAGGGCTTCGGCAGTGAAAACATGAGCTGCCTTAAAATGTTTACTCCCTCGGCAACGAGAGAAGATATAGTTGATTTTATAGTTGATGCCGCAAGGCGCGCAGGCAGCAACCCCTGCCCGCCGATGGTGCTTGGTGTCGGAATCGGAGGCACATTTGAGCAATGCGCTCTGCTTGCAAAAACAGCTCTTTGCAGAAATGCCAGCGAGCCGAATGCCGATGAATACTATTCCTCAATGGAGCGTGAAATACTTGAAAAGGTAAATGCTCTCGGAATAGGACCTCAGGGCTTCGGAGGAAAAACAACGGCATTGAGCGTTGCAATAGAATCAAGACCTACCCATATAGCAGGTTTGCCTGTGGCTGTGAATGTCGGATGCCATGTTACCCGCCATAAAAGCATGGTTATCTGAATAAATCGTGAATTTTTTATAACTTTTATAAAAATTATTTTTAACCCCTTTACATTTTTTGTGCATTTGTGCTACAATATAATTGAGGTTGAAAACCTCAATAGCTACAAAAGGGGATGACTATATGAAAATCACAATTACAGGTCGCAAGTGCTCACCCAGAGATTCTTTCAAAGAACATGCAGAGAAGAAGCTTGCCAAAATTGAGCGCTTTTTCGGCTCCGACGTGGAGGCGAAGGTTACGGTAACTGTTGAGAAGTCATCACAAGCGGTTGAAATCACCGTTAATAACAACGGCATGATTTTCAGAGCTCAGGAAAGAGCCGAAAACATGAACGAAGCTCTCGACAAATGTGTTGACACCCTTATCAGACAAATCAGGAAGAACAAGACCAGAATCGAAAAGAAACTCCGTGCAGCAAGTTTTGATGCATTTGCTGATGAAGCTGATGTTCAGGAAGAAATTGATTTTGAGCTTGTCAGAAAGAAAACCGTAAACCTTAAACCCCAGTCCGTTGACGAAGCTATTCTCCAGATGAATCTCGTTGATCATAATTTCTATGTTTTCATCG
>JAZLCS010000197.1:0-9731 GCA_045614385.1 Acutalibacteraceae bacterium
ACAGCAGCTTATGAACAAAGCTATCCGATTCAAAAATTTGTTGAATCGGATAAAATCACATCTGACTGTGCTATGACTGTTAAGGTTAACAGTGATTATGTTAACTGCAGAGCTGTTAATTCCCGCAGGGTAGATATCAGAGCGATGATGACATTTTTTTTCAAAGCGCAGAAAAAAAGGGACGAAGATGTTTTGTGCTTAGCGGAAGGTGCAGGCATACAAACAATGAAAGAAGAAAGCGTTTTTACTTCACTTGTCGGAATGGCAGAAAGAGCTTTTTTTATCGGGGAAGTTATTGAAACCGGCGCTGAAAAACTTCCGGTTTCGCAAATAGTCAACGTATTTGCTTGTGCAACGGCCAATGAAGCGAAAGTGATTAATAATAAAGCGTTGATTAAAGGCGAGTGTACAGCAAAAATATATTATATAGGTGAAGAAAACGGTTCTGTTGAAAGCCTGGAGCATTCAATGCCTATAAGTCAGATAATTGACTTGGATGGTATTGATGAAAACTGCCTTTGTAATATTGTATTAAAAGTCAGCTCTTGTGATGCGGTGCCGAAAACAGATGCATCGGGGGAGATGCGTCTTTTAGATTTGAATGTGCGTATAAGTGCTTTTATGACTGCCTTCAATGAGCTCCCTCTAACCTTAATTTCAGATGCTTATTCAACCGAATATGATATCAAAAATACAACAAAAAGTATGGAATTGCTGAAATATAATGAAAGGTTCAACTCTTCCTTTACAAACAAGGTTGTTCTTGAAAGCATTGGTGTCAGCGTTGACTGTGTTCTTGCGGTATGGTGTTCGGATATCCGTTACAGCTTTTTACCGAAAGATGATAAATGCTCTGTTTCCGGCAGCTACCGTGCAACCGTAATATATAAAGATAATGAAGGGCAGAACGGAATTATTCAAAAACCAGTTGATTTTGAGTTTGCTCTTAAATTAAAAGAAAATGCAGAGCGTATTCTCAGTTTTGGTTTGGCAGAAATTTCAGCCTGTTCATGTGCCGTTACAGGAGACAGCAGGCTGGAACTTAAGACCGAAATATTGGTTAACTGCCTTGTTTTGACAAGTACGATAAAAAAATATATAAGTAATATTGAAATTTCTGAAAGCAGTTCAAAGAAAGATAAAGACTGTGCTTTAACTATTTATTTTTGCGAGAAAGGTGAAAGTCTTTGGAATATTGCACGGCATTACAACACAACTGTTGAGGCGATTATGCATGAAAACGATATTGGCTCAGACATTGTTACTGACTCCGATATGTTACTGATACCCTGTGCTCAGATTTTAACTTGAATAAAATAAATGTCTGAGTGAAAACTATCTTTGAATTCAGAGAGATTAATGAAAGGAAAATGTCCATGAAAATTTTTGATGTGACAGGGGATAGCTTCACTCAGGAAATTGAAAACTATAACGGTACCGTTTTAATTGATTTTTTTGCCGATTGGTGCACGCCATGTAAGATGCTTTCGCCGGTTATTGAGGATATAGCCGAAAAAACGGAAAACCATGTAAAGGTTTGCAAAATCAATGTTGATTCAGAAAGAGAGCTTGCTGAGCGCTTCGGAATAATGAGCATACCTACTCTTGTTGTTCTCAAAAACGGAACTGTCAAAAATCGCAGTATAGGTGTTACGGGAAAAAAGGCAATATTGGATATGTTAGGGTAATTAAAAGACTGCAGACCGCTTTTTATTGCGGTTTGCGGTTTTTATTTTAATAGATATATTAAACTCTTGAAATTTGTTCACCGTTCTGTTAGAATTATAGTTATAAAAATGTAATTATTTTGAAAGGTGATAATAATGTCAGTTTGTAAGGTTATTTCTCACAGAGGCGCAAATCTGGAAGCACCGCAAAATACATTGCCTGCTTTTGAAAAATCAATTGAAATCGGAGTGGACGGTTTTGAGACCGACATTCATCTTTCTTCAGACGGTGTTCCGGTTGTTTGTCATAATTATACAATTGATGAAACCTCAAACGGCACGGGTGAAGTGAAATCCATGACACTTGAGGAGCTTCGCCAATATGATTTCGGCTCTTGGTTCCATGACAAGTTTAAGGGAACAAAGCTTCCTACTCTTGAAGAGTTTTTATCATTGTGTGAAACAGCTGATATTGAAATAATGAACATTGAAATTAAACCGCCGCTTGACGGCAATATGTCAATTGTCAGCAAAACAATTGATGCCGTTAAGGCACATGGTTTGTTTGAAAAACTTCTTATTTCCAGCTTTAGTGCTGAAGTTCTTGTTGAATGTAAAAAGATTGAACCGAAATGCAAAACCGGTTATCTCTATAGTCCCGACAAGGTGCATTTCTACTCAAAAATGCTTTTCGGTTATGTTAAATTTGCAAAACAAATTAAGGCTGATTATCTTCATCCGCATTTTTTGTCTGTAAATAAGCGATATGTAAGAAGGCTTCATGAAAACGGTATCGGCGTTAATGTCTGGACAGTTGATAAGCCCGATATCACAAAAAAAATGCTTGATTGCGGTGTTGACGGAATTATTACCAATGCGCCTATTATGGTCAAGGATTTAATCGCAAGATTTGACGGATAATAGATTTGATACACTAATCCCGATTTCCTGATAAATCGGGATTTTTGTGAAGTTAAATCTTAATGTTGAAATGCGTTGTTTTGTGTGATATAATTTCAATTGGTGGTGTTTTATGGCAGTTTATAATACCTGCAGTTCAGCGCAAACTGAAAAAATAGGTTTTCTTTTAGGGAGAAGCGTTCCGGATGGTTCCGTAATTGCGATGTTCGGCGATCTCGGTGCAGGGAAAACAGCTTTTACCCGTGGTTTTACCCAAGGAATGGGCATTGAAGCGGATGTCAGCAGCCCTACGTTTGCTTTGGTTAATGAATACAGAGGAAACGGCAAAACCATTTATCATTTCGATATGTACAGAATATCAGGTTGGGATGATTTGTATTCTACAGGGTATTTTGATTATCTTGATATGGGGAACACTTTAATAATAGAGTGGAGCGAAAACATAGAGTCTGTATTGCCTGAGAATTGTATAAAAGTTATAATCACTAAAACTGATAATATTAATGAAAGAAATATTGAAATAATTGGAGCTGAATTTATTGAAAATTCTTGCGGTTGATTCTTCTGCAAAAACAGCAAGTGTTGCTGTTATCAGCGATAACTCACTGCTTAGTGAGTGTTTTGTTAATGCCGGTTTGACACACAGCAGAACTCTTATGCCGATGGTTGATAATGCTTTAACCCAGGCTGATTTGAATATAGATGATATTGATGCATTTTGTGTTAACGCAGGTCCGGGTTCTTTTACGGGTATCAGAATCGGCGTTGCTGCCGTTAAGGGGCTTGCTTTGAGCGGCAACAAACCGTGTGCCGGCATTTCAACCCTTGAGGCTGCAGCTTATAATTTTATCGATGAAAACTGTTTTGTTTGTGTTTCAATGGATGCAAGATGCAATCAGGTTTATACTGCGTTGTTCAGATGTGAAAACGGTGCCGTTATTCGTTTGTGTGATGATAGAGCGATTACAATTGATGATTTGTGCCTTGAACTTGCGAAGTATAAAGAAAAGATTTATCTTGCCGGTGACGGTGCGGAAATATGTTTCAATGCTTTTAAAGACAAACTTTTGAATGTTGTGCTCTCGGGTGAAAACCGAAGATATCAGCGCGCTTTCGGTGCAGCCCTTGCCGCTGTAAATAATAAGGATTTATTTAAATCTTCCGCTGAGCTTGCCCCTGTCTATTTAAGACTTCCTCAGGCTGAGCGTGAACTTAAGATAAGAAAAGGAGAAAAATTATGATTGCACTTGGCAGTGACCATGCAGGCTTTGAGCTTAAGCAGGCGATTAAAAAGCATCTCGAAGAAAGAAACATTGAATATAAGGATTTCGGCCCTTATAACAGCGACTCCGTTGATTATGCGGTATACGCAGAGAAGACTGCGCACGGTGTTGTCAGCGGTGAATGTATCCTCGGCATCCTTTGCTGCGGAACAGGTGTCGGCATCTCTATTGCCGCAAACAAAGTCAGAGGCATTCGTGCCTGCTGCTGTTCCGATAAATTTTCCGCTGAAATGACAAGGCTTCATAATGATGCCAATATGCTTTGTCTCGGAGGCAGAGTTGTTACACCTGAGCAAGCAGTTGAACTTGTTGATATTTTTCTTGACACATCTTTTAGCGGCGAAGAAAGACATGCTCGTCGAATTGCACAGATAACAGATCTTGAAAACAGATTTTGATAAATCGGAGGTTGTATTATGTCAAAAGTTACTATAATGGACCATCCTCTAATTCAGCATAAGCTTACTTTTTTGAGAGATGAGAACACCGGTTCACTGGAATTCAGAAATCTCGTCAGCGAAATTGCAATGCTTATGTGTTATGAAGCAACAAGAGATTTGCCTCTTGAAGAGGTTGATACCAAAACTCCTATAACTGTTGCAAAAACTAAGGTTCTTGCCGGCAAAAAGCTTGCTTTTGTTCCTATTCTCAGAGCAGGTCTCGGCATGGTTGACGGCGTTCTCGCCCTCGTTCCTTCCGCCAGAGTCGGCCATATCGGTCTTTACAGAGACCCTGAAACCCTTCAGCCTGTTGAGTATTACTGCAAGCTTCCCGCCGATATCGAAGAAAGAGAAGTTATTGTTGTTGATCCTATGCTTGCTACAGGCGGCTCTGCAATTGATGCAATTACACAGATAAAAAAGAGAAATCCGCAAAAAATTAAATTTATGTGCATCATTGCTGCTCCCGAAGGTCTTGAGGCACTTAAATCGGCACACCCGGATGTGGATATCTATGTCGGTGCTCTTGATGAAAAGCTCAATGACCACGGATATATTGTTCCCGGTCTCGGCGATGCAGGCGACAGAATTTTCGGAACAAAATAATTCAATAAGCCCTGTTTTTAAATATTTTAAAAATAGGGCTTGATTTTTTTGATGATGTGTGATAGTATATTTGAGCAGATAAATGGGGGCGTAGCTCAGCTGGGAGAGCGCTTGAATGGCATTCAAGAGGTCAAGAGTTCGATCCTCTCCGTCTCCACCAGAAAAACCACTTCTTTGAAGTGGTTTTTATTTTTACAAATATTTATAATTAAATCAATTTTTGTTATAGATTAAATTTTGTCATATCTTATCAATATAAATCTAACAAAATAATAATGTTTTAGTTGACAATTTTTATAAACAGTGATAAAATATTTGACCATAACATTAAGAATATATTTGGGGGGCGGACAATGGAAAATATTTTTAACCTTATTTTAGAAGATATCAATGAAAGCGGTTATTGGCTTCTTCGTTTGATAGTTGCCGGTATTTGCGGTGCTACAATCGGTTTTGAACGAAGCCGTCGTCAGAAAGATGCGGGCATCAGAACTCATATGATTGTTGCCCTTGGTGCAGCTTTGGCAATGGTTGTTTCAAAATACGGATTTTTTGATTTGCTTGAGTTTGAGGGCTTGCGCGCAGACGCATCCCGAATCGCTTCAAATGTAATTACAGGTGTTGGTTTTCTTGGTGCCGGCGTTATCTTCGTTAAAGATGTTTCAATTAAGGGTTTAACCACTGCCGCCGGAATTTGGGCAACGGCAAGTGTTGGCCTTGCAATTGGTGCCGGAATGTATACTGTTGCAATCGGTGCAACAATACTTATGGTTGTTTTTCAGTTTGTATTTCATAAATTCTTTTCACGTCTTGAAAATACAGTCAATGAGTTTACTGTTACAATCAGTGATGATGTTAATGCCGTTAAAAACTTCAGAAGTATGCTTGCAGAAAATAAAATTCTGGTTGAAAAATGCAAAATGTCAAGAAATATGGATTCAACCGTGACACTTGATATAACAATCAAAAAGGCAAGAACAACCTCTATGGACGAAATCCTTTTGATTGCTGAGCAAGATGAAGATATCCTTTCTGTTGAAATATAATAAAAAATTAATCCCGCAGAAATTAATCTGCGGGATTTTTATGTGTATGAAAATTACTTCTTTGCGTTGACCTTTTTTTCTGTCGGCTTGGTGTCAGATGATTTTTCGATAAGAACGAGAATCAAGCACCAAAATGCTGCCAAAAGAACAAACAAAACACAAACAAGAATCGCATTTTCCATTGCAAAGTTAAGCAAGCCGCCAAGTAAAGGTATGTACGAGCTGACAACACCGTAACATGTTGATGAGATTACGGTGCTTGAATAACCGACTCCACCGGACATTGCGGTTGTGGTGATTTGTGCATCTGAAGAAGAGTATGCGCTGACATAACTGATTGACTGAATATCACAGCCTTCAAATGATGTTGAAGGAACAGCGATAAGGTCATTGACAGCATATTCATTTGCATCAATCTTCTTTGAAATAATAAGATCGCCTTTGGAAACACCGAGGCTTTCAATATCCTGGCCCATCGTATTAAAGCAAAGTCCACCGATATCCGAGCCGTTATTATCAAGGAATATAGTAACAAAACAACCAAGCAGGAAAACAATAACTGTAGTTGCGAGAAGAATAATAGATATTATTTTGCCAGCCAAAGCACCGCCGCTTTTCTTTTTGCTTTGTGATTCAACTTTTGCTTCTCCGTAATTTGCATCAGAAAAATCGAGGTTTTCGTTTTGTTTGGCAGCCCCTACAGGTGCATATGGAGACGGGGTCTGACCGATGGGAACCAAAGGTCTTGCTTTCTTTTTGGGTTGTTCTTGAGTTGCCGGGGAATAGAAGGGCTGCTCATTAATCGGCTGTGCAGGTTTCTGAAAATAATTAGCGCTGATTTTTTCTTCAGAATTAACCGTTTCTGTCTTGTTGATTTCGGGAATAAGGCTTTTTGGCTCATCTGTTTGAGTTTTATTGCTTTGTGTTGAAGCGATAAAATCAAGATCGAGCTCATCTATGCTTTTAAGCTTGAATTGTTCCATAAAGATAATTCTGCCTTTCGATATTTATATTAAATTATTTAGCAAGGATATTTTTAATGGCCTCAGCTTCGTTAGCAAGACCTTCGGCGAGTTTTTCAATGCGGTTAACACATTCAACAAGAGGTGAGTCCGAAGATGAAGCTGCGGGAGCGGGAACAGCAACAGCACCGTTAGCTTTAAGAGCTTTATTTTCATCGGAAAGAGAGCGGCAGATTTTCTTAAGTTTTTCATTGTTGGCTTCTGTTGCCTTGGCATATTCAAAAACTTTTTTATATTCTGTTTTAAGAACATTTATGTATTGTTCAACCTGACCGCAATTGTAGCCTTCAGCAGCCTTTTGAAATAAATCTTTATTTTCCATAGTTGTTATAACCTCCAAATTTTTTTGAAAATATTTGACTAATAAAATATAACATATATTTAATCAAAATACAATATAATTTTTCAAATTTATTTTTTGCGGTTAATATTTCAATCTGTCGCTTTAATTAGATCTGCTTTATTTTCACTCAAAAAAAAAGCGGTATTTTTAGACATTTTCGACGAATTGTATATAGGTTTTAAACAATTTTTAAGATTGTTAGGTATTGATTTCAGCTCAAGTTACTGATATAATTTAATTAATTCTGTATAATTCTAAGTTAGGATGTGGATTTTAATGGCGTCATTCTCAGATATTGGTGTTTTGTTGGGTGATGTTTCTCTTCTTGAAATTGAACATTTTACCAAAGATCCCATGAAAGCACAGAAAAATACTCTAAAAAAGATTCTCGGAAGAAATAAGAACTGTGAACTCGGCAAAAAATATAATTTCAGTAATATTAAAACAATTGAAGATTATCAAAAAATGGTTCCTCTTTCAACATATGATGATTATGTGCCGTATGTTGAGCGTATGATTCACAATAAGGAAAAGAATCTTATGTTTTCCGGCCCGAATATCCGCTACTGTTCTTCTTCGGGCAGTGTCGGTAAGCCGAAGATACTTCCTAAAAGCATCAAAGACCTTTGGAACATGCAGTGCATCGGCTTTTCTTGTACTGTTGCAACCTCATCACACTATCTCAAAAAGGTAAAAGGTATAAAGATGCCTTCTCAAATGGGCCCGCTTGTTCTCATTCTTACCGGCCATCCTCTTGAAGACGGCAAAATGTGCAACGGTGCCGCTCAGATTCCTCTTACCTATCTCAAGGCTATAACACCTTTCTTCTGCACTTCACCTAATTCTCTGCTCTATCCTGAGCATGAGGAACTTATTGATACTTCATATCTCCAGTTGCGTTTTGCACTTGAGAACAGAAAAGTAAGCTATATCGGCTCATTGGTTATAACTCTTGTTACAACCATGTTTGATTATCTCAAGGAAAACTGGGAAATGCTCTGCGATGATATTGAAAAAGGTATTATCAATCCCGATATCAAAATTACTCCGGAACTCAAAGCGGAATATGCAGGGAAATTCAAGCCGAATCCCAAAAGAGCTGCTGAGCTTCGCAAGGAGTTTGAGAAGGGCTTTGATGACCCCATTGCTCCCAGAATTTGGCCTAAGCTTACTTGGGCTTACGGTATGGTTGGTTCAAATCTTAAGGTTTATGTTGACAAACTGCGCAAATATATCGGTGAAGATGTTCCCATTCATGGCATGGGCTTTGCTGCTGCTGAAGGTTTCTTTGCAATGGCGACAAAGCTTGATTCACATGACGGTGTGCTTCTTCCGCACTGTCTTTTCTTCGAATTCCTTCCTGTTGATGATGATGCCGATGATCCCGATGAGGATGTTAAGCCTTTGCTTATTAATCAGCTTGAAGTCGGCAAGAAGTATGAAATTGTCGTTTCAAACTTCTCAGGTCTTTACAGATACCGCATGGAGGATGTTGTTAAGGTAACAGGCATGCATAACAACACTCCTACCATCGAGTTCCTTTACAGACGAAATCTCGGTATGAATCTTGCAAATGAAAAGACAACTACCGAAATGGTTGATCTTGCCGCAAGGCAGACTGCCGAAGAGATGGGCAATGAATTTGTCGGTCATAGCCTTTATGCTGATTATTCAACCAATCCTCCGCGCTATTGTATGCTTGCAGAACCGGTTAACGCTGTTTCAGAGGAAGACAGACAGAAATACATTGATATTCTTGATGAAAAGTTCAAAGAATTCAATGAAAAGTATTTCAAATACCGTCGTTGGGGTATGATTAACAGACCGGAGGTGCTTTTCCTTAAGCCTAAAACTTATTGGGATTACAGAGAAATGCTCCGCTCTAAGGGCAGAGTGCTTAATCAGATTAAGCCGGTTACAATTATCAATTCTGAAGAAAGATGTGAATTTTTCTTTTCCCATGTTGCAACAGAAACCGACCTTCCGTATAAACCAAAAGCATCAAAATAATAATTTGAATTTTAAAGGTAGTTTGATTATGAAAAAGTTTTTATCGATTATCTTATGTATAGTGATTGTTGCAACTTCCGTTGCAGGAATTATTCCCGGCATTTCTGCAACTTCTGACGGTGCCGATATCCCTGTTGTTCACGTTGTCGGCACAGGTACACCGATTCGCAGAAACAATGCCGAAACAGGCGAAGTAGAAACTCTTTATCCTTTCCAGATTCCCGAGGGATATATTGATGAAAAGGTAGAAATCTTTCTTCCGATTTTTGCCGATGCTTTCTTCACTCAGGAGTGGGATGAATTCTGCGATGTTCTTTGCGATATGGTTATTCCTATCTTAAGCCAACCTGCGCTTTCCAAAGACGGTGAAGTGGTTGACGGCAGTTATGCAGA